>CAMNWW010000272.1 GCA_946566415.1 uncultured Lachnospiraceae bacterium
AATATCGTCATAGGGGTGATCCCCGTCTCCTTGCTGAGTTCCCGCAAGGTGAGAAACGACATCCGTTCAATGTGCTCCAGCATATAGTCTGCGATCTGTTTTTGTTTCCGTGTCAGCCCAGAATATTTCTCCTTAATTGTAGAAATAATATCCATCCTTTCATTCCTTCCTTATACTCTTTATTCCCGAGATTCTTCTTGCTACGTCCTATTTTACGTGCTTTTCTCTGATTTTACAAGCTTACTTTTTTAAATGTTCCGCCATGAGAAGGCCGCATTCCAACTGGATGGACACTAGTTTGCGAATCGGCACCACCTGGTAATGGATCTTCTCTTCCAGCTCGTCCGCCAATTTCTTGTGCGCCTGCGCCGCGATGTCAAAGGCTTTTTTAAGGGCCTGCTCTTTCTCGGGATTATCTTCCCCCTTTTCATGCATTTTCTCCAGTTCCGACTCGTTTGCCCGGATCAGCATTCCATAGCTTAAAAGCTTGTAGAATTTTGAAATCAGTTGATTATCCATTTTTTCCGCCACAGTTGCCGTCTTATGATACTCGGTATTTTCCTCGATCATTTTTTTTGTAGCTTCCAGTTCCCCTTCATCCGTAAAGGCATTGAGCGCAAGGACAAAAGGATTCTCCTCTTCCATGTATTTTCCTGATATCGCAAGAGTATCCTGGATAAAACGGTTCGCTTCCTGATCCCACAGAAGTTTCTGAAGGACAACTTCCTTTCTCGAAATATCGGAAACGCTTAGATCATTGATCCGTTCATCGTAGAAATAAGGCAGTTCGGTTAAAAGTGTAAATGCGCCGCATACCTCGTTCCCGTAATCCGCGCTGCAGGTTCCCCAATGAATCGCTTTCGACATATCGGAAAGCCCGCTGTACTGTTCCATATAATCGTATTCCTGCCGGATACCAAGGCTTTGATAAATCGCCGGAGCCCACGCCACGCAGAAAGGAGCTTCCGGCTCTCCAAGATTGAGCGGCACCTCTTGCTTTTTAGCAGCCTGATACATCCCGTCATATAATTCCGGCGTCTCCTTTGTCAAGTACCAGTACACTCCTCCAAATCCGGCGTTATGTAAAGAATAGATAAATTCCGGGCGGATGTCGTCAATCAATTTCATCATTGCCTTTGTCTCTGGAAGCGTATCATGAAAATGAAGTTCCTTATAATCGATCGGGAACGTCCAGTCCACCTGTTTATAACCAGCGGGACGGAAAAAGTTCCGGGAATAATTATACAAAGTAAACGGTCCCTTCAGCCATTTTTCATTCAGACGGTACCCGTCCGTATCCCATACCTTTACGATATACCAGGTATAGTCCAGCTCTTCCCGGAGTTCTTTATTCTGCGCCAGCTTTTCAGAGAAATACTCTAGCATCATTGTTCCGATCGGCTCGTTTGGATGCGGGCATCCAAACATCAGGGCATTATGGGAACCATTGCCGATCTTAAGACAAGTGAGCGCCTCTCCTGCCCGCGTCTTCCCGATCTCAAACAGACTGACAGCCTCCGGATACTTACCGGCCAGTTCTCTTGAATGTTCTTCCATCTCATCTACTGTAAAAAACACCTTATAATCCGGGATATCCCGTAATAATTCCTCATAAATCTTTTTCATTTCTGCGTCTCCTTTAATCATTCTTTTCTATGTACAGGAAAGGACAAGTAAATCACCTGTCCCTTCCCGCGTCATTTCAATTTTATTCTGTTCTGATCTGATTATTATTTAACAAGTTCAGTATGGGAATAATCCGCCCATGCCCATTTGCCTTCTCCGTCAAACGGCAGGTTCTCAAATCTTGTGCTGTTTGCTTCCGGTCCCGCAAAGCTTACAATATTGAAGTAAGGAAGTTCCTCAGACAATATTTTCTGCACTTCTTTGTAGTACTCTGCGCGTTCGTCCTGGTTGCTTGTGGCGACGCCCATAGCTAACAGTTCGTCTACTCTTGCATTGCTGTAGCCTCCCCAGTTGCTGCTCTGGCCCGTTCCTACACGGTTTGCCAGCGCTACAGGGTCTGGACCCATGAACCCGCCCTGAAGTTCGATCTGGAAATCATTTTCGATTCCTACCTTCTGGTTCCATGCATTGTACTCCTGAACATTCAGTTCAACTCCGATTCCAGCTTCCTTCAAAGTCGCCTGGATCAACTTCGCTGTATCAGGATAACCGTTTCCTTCAAAAACGTCGATTGTAAGACCTGTCACGTACATGCCGTCCGCATCGGCCGTATATCCGGCGTCTTCCAAGATCTTTCTTGCTTCCTCAATACTGAAAGACGGCGCGACATCTTCTTTATTGGCCGCCCATTCGATCATAGACGGATACAGGCAGTATTCTGGCTCCTGCACTTTACTGAATACCTTTTCAGATATTTCGTCTCTGTCGACTGCAGTTGCGATCGCCCTGCGAAGAGCCAGATCCGCGATCTTTTCATCTTTCAGGTTGAAGATCATACGGATCGGCGACGGATATTTGTTGTACACGACTCTTACGCTGTCATCTGCTTCGAGTTCCTTTGCGGAAGCGGTGGGCAGGTTCTCATAGAAATCAATTTCGCCGTTCTTGAGCGCCTGGATCGCTGTCGCTTCGTCCGGAATGATCGAGAAGATCAGTTTATCAAGTTTAGCCGGCTCCGGGAAATCTGGATTCTTTACCAGTGTAACGCTCTCCCCTTGCTTGTATTCCTCCAGCATAAACGGTCCGCATGATACAGGTTCCATATTCGCCGGGTTGTCTTCCCAAGGCTGTCCGTTATTGTAAATATGTTCCGGCAAAATGAAAGTAGCGTACCATCCAAGGATGGACGCAAAGGAAGCGTCCGGGTTAGTCATATGGAATATGACCGTATAGTCGTCCGGGGTCTCAATAGATTCCACGTTTCCCATGCTTGCGCTGAAATAATAACTCGGAGTTGCCTTGATCGTATCAAATGTATATTTTACATCCTCACTGTTCAAAACTTCTCCATCGGTCCATTTCAGGTCGTCGCGGAGTGTGAAGGTCAATGTTTTCGCATCGTCACTGTAACTCCACTCTTTTGCCGCCTCCGGGACCAGGTTCTGTTTGCTCACATCCAAGGCGCAGAGCCTCAAATACATATTCTGGGCGATCGGATATCCATTATCGTCGCCGATCGTGTCCGGATTAAAAGATACCGGGTCGCCCTGGGAACGGATAATGAATGTCCCTCCGTCGCCGCCTTCTGTTTTCGCGTCGTCACTGCCTCCGCTTTCTTTGCCGCCGCAGCCGCCCATGACTGCAACGGCTCCCATCAATACGGCCATCATTAGTGCCAACTTTTTTTCATACGTTTTACCTCCCTACGTATTATTTATCTAAAC
>CAMNWW010000273.1 GCA_946566415.1 uncultured Lachnospiraceae bacterium
TTGTTATTCCTATCTATGTAGGCAAGCAGCGCAACTAAAAACGTACCGCCTAAAAATAACAGGCTTAATACTTCATACGTATTCATATGCACCACCTCCCATTTTCTGTATTTCCCATGATGGGATAGTGCCGAACAGCACAAGCGGCGACTGCCGCTATCAGAAAAGGGGAGGCTTACCACCTCGTAACACGGTTGTCCTTCCGCCCATTATAACACGGCAAAACCCTCCGAACAAGTGATATAAATTTACATTTATCCCAGCGTTCTACTGGCTCAATGTTATTTAACAAATTTTTACGCACCCTACGCGCCTGGTCGGGCGTCCTGCATACATCACAAAATATTAAATTCCCCCTCCGCATCTTAATGATTATTTAATTTTTTTTATATATCATAAATTCCCAAACTATTGTATAATAACATAATACTTATTTTTTCAGGAGTGTATATATGGGAAAGCCGACGCTTGGAAATCCGCAGAATACAATTGAAATTTTGAAGAAGTACCAGTTTTCTTTCCAGAAGAAATTCGGGCAGAATTTCCTGATTGATACGCATGTGCTGGATAAGATCATCCGAGCGGCGGATATCGGGAAAGATGATATGGTGCTGGAGATTGGGCCGGGCATCGGCACGATGACCCAGTATCTTGCGGAGGCGGCGGGGAAAGTTATAGCGGTTGAGATTGACAGGAACCTTATCCCGATTCTTGAGGACACTCTTGGCAGTTATGAGAATGTCCGCATTATAAATGAAGACGTCCTGAAACTGGATTTAAGAAAGCTTGTACAGGATGAGAATGGGGGAAAGCCTGTCAAGGTGGTGGCAAATCTTCCCTATTATATTACGACGCCTATTATTATGGGGCTTTTTGAGGGAGATGTTCCGGTGAGCAGCATTACGGTGATGGTGCAGAAAGAAGTGGCGGAACGGATGAAGAGCGGCCCGGGAAATAAGGATTACGGCGCATTGTCGCTGGCGGTGCAGTATTATGCCGATACATACCTTGTGGCAAATGTGCCTCCGAACTGCTTTATGCCGCGCCCGAAAGTCGGTTCTGCAGTCATCCGCCTTACGAGGCATGAGAGGCCGCCGGTGGAGGCGGAGGATGAAAAGTTAATGTTTGACATTATCCGGGCGGCATTTAATCAAAGAAGAAAGACGCTTGCCAATGGGCTTAACAATTCAGACAGGCTGGATTTTTCGAAGGAAACCATTGTAAATGCGATAGAACGTCTGGGAAAGGGAACAAGGGTGCGGGGGGAGGCGCTCACGCTGAAGGAATTTGCGGATTTAAGCAATTATCTTGCAGGGACTCGGACTTAGACTGGTAACTCATAAATTATTTATAACGCAGACAGAAAGGATGATAGGATGACAAACAACGTAGAAAGAGCGTTATTTGAAATTACACCAGAGATTGAGCATTTTGCCGAATTGTGTGTAAAGAATAATGCAATCGACAAGGAACTGTATACAGAGTATGAGGTAAAACGGGGGTTGCGTGACTTGAACGGCAAAGGCGTTTTGGCTGGGCTTACCAACGTTTCCGATGTATGCGCGAAAAAGCTGGTGAATGGAAAAGAGGTTCCCTGTGCAGGTAAGCTCTACTATCGCGGATATAATATTAAGGATCTTGTAAATGGCTTTTTGAAGGAAAAGCATTTCGGTTTTGAGGAGATTGCATATCTTCTTCTGTTCGGGGAATTACCCTCGGAGAAGGAGTTTAAGGAGTTTAAGGAGGAACTGATCGAAAGACGCACATTGCCGCCCAATTTTGTGCGGGATGTAATTATGAAGGCACCCAGCCGTGATATGATGAACAGCCTTTCGCGGTCCATCCTGAATCTTTACAGTTATGACATGAAGGCCGATGATACATCCATTCCGAATGTACTCAGACAGTGTCTTAATCTGATCAGCCAGTTTCCGATGATGATGGTATATGGCTATCATGCATATAATTACCGGAGAGGCGAGGATTTGTTTATCTATGCGCCGTCTTCCGAGCTTTCCATGGCGGAAAACATCCTGATGATGCTTAGAGAAGACCGAAAGTACTCCAAGCTGGAGGCGAAGATTCTTGATATGGCACTGGTTCTTCATATGGATCATGGCGGCGGTAATAATTCGACATTTACGACGCATGTTGTCACATCATCGGGTACAGATACTTATTCTACGATGGCGGCGGCGATGGCTTCCTTAAAGGGACCGAAGCATGGCGGTGCAAATATCAAAGTGACAGAGATGTTCGAAGATATGAAAGAGAAGATATCTGACTGGAAGGATGAGGAGGAGGTACGCCGGTATCTCTATGACTTGCTTGAAAAGAAAGCATTTGATCAGAAAGGCTTGATCTATGGGATGGGTCATGCGGTATATTCCATATCTGACCCAAGAGCTGATATCTTTAAAAAGTTTGTGAAGCGCCTTGCCAGAGAAAAGGGCAGGGAGGAAGAGTATGCTTTGTATGAATCGGTGGAGAAGCTTGCGCCGAAGGTTATCGGAGAAAAGCGTAAGATCTACAAAGGCGTTAATGCGAATGTGGACTTTTACAGCGGCTTAGTCTATAGTATGCTGAATCTGCCCAAGTCACTGTATACTCCGATTTTTGCGGCAGCTCGTGTGGTGGGATGGAGTGCACACAGATTGGAAGAGCTGCAGAATGTAGATAAGATTATTCGTCCGGCGTACAAGCCGCTCGCGCCTTATAGGGATTATGTGCCGCTTCATGAGAGGAAAGAGTAATCAGAGGTAATGAGTATGGAAAAGAGAGAGTTTTTCTTCAAATCCTGCGACCAGGTGACGAGGATACATGCCATAGAGTGGGTGCCTGACGGGGAGATTCGGGCGGTGCTGCAGATTTGCCATGGCATGACGGAGCATATCGGCAGGTATGATGAATTTGCAAGATATCTGGCAGCAAAAGGTTTTTATGTGGCAGGACATGACCATTTAGGACATGGACAGTCGGTGCAGGGTGAGGAGTATTACGGATATTTTCATGAGACGGAAGGGAATGCATATGTTGTAGGTGATATCCACAAGCTTCGTTACTGGATAAAAAAACATTATCCAGAGTGTCCGTATTTCATGTTGGGGCATAGTATGGGCTCCTTCCTTTTGCGCCAGTATTTGACCTGCCGTAGTGAGGGGCTTTCGGGTGCGGTGATTATGGGGACCGGATACCACTGTATACCAGAAGTTGTGGCCGGACAGGCTTTATGCCGATTGATTGCGGCGTTCAGAGGATGGAAGTATCGGAGCCGGATGGTGAATGCCATAGGTTTTGGCGGTTTTAACCGAAGGTTTCTGCCCTGTGAGACAGATTTGGA
>CAMNWW010000274.1 GCA_946566415.1 uncultured Lachnospiraceae bacterium
CATCATCCCACAGAGATCCGAGCATCTCTGATGGCAGCGCGGCACTACCCTCACCGTGAGATCTGGTGTGTGTTCCAGCCGCACACTTATACCAGGACAAAAGCTCTTTTCCATGAATTTGTGGATGCATTATCTTATACAGACCATATTGTCCTGGCCGATATTTATGCCGCCAGAGAGACGGATACCTTAGGGATGTCGTCCGCCCATATCGCTGAAGCCCTATGCAAAGAAGGCGCTGATGCTTATTACCTGCCTTCCTTTGAAAAAATCGAAGCTTTCTGCCTGGAAAAATGTAAAAAAGGGGACATGTTGATAACTATGGGCGCCGGAGACGTTGTAAACATTGGAGAAGCGCTTTTGAAACCCTAGTTATCCACATTTTCCACAGAATTTTATCCACAAAAAACCTTGTTTTTGACGCAAAAACTTCTTTTTTTGTCAGCCCTGTTAATGCTATAATAGGTTTTGCAAAACAGGGGAGGACATCCCCTCATAAATATTTATCTGTCTTGGAGGACTGGCAAAACTATGACAAAGTTAACCCTTACAAACCATGTGCAGACGAACACTACCGTATTGGAAAACGAGTTCATCGACAATCACATGGCAAATGCTAATGGGGAGTATGTAAAGGTTTATCTTTTTTTGCTGCGCCATCTGAACGGTTCGAACAGTATTCCGACGATCTCACAGATCGCGGATGCTCTCGACGACACAGAAAAGGATGTTATCCGCGCATTGAATTATTGGAGAAACCAGGGGTTATTAGACTACGAAATACGTACTGAAGCTCCGGCAGCCGTTCCTTCTGCCGTGCTTCCTGCTTCAGACGTATCCGACATCGAACGGTTCCGGTCACGCAAGGAGTTCAGGGAAATACTTCATGTAACAGAGCAATATCTGCAAAAAACACTGTCTCATACGGAGATGGACACCATTACATATTTTTATGAATCACTCGGGATGTCCGCAGATTTGATCGAATACTTGATTGAATACTGTGTCGAGAACAATCATAAAAGTATCCACTATATTAAAAAAGTGGCTTTGTCCTGGTATGAACAGAACATCACTACTGTAGCACAGGCGAAGTGCAATACAGTCTTTTACAACAAAAATTATTATACTGTTTTAAATGCTTATGGAATCAAAGGACGTGCTCCTGCCGCTTCGGAGATTACTTTTATCAAGAGGTGGTATGAGGAATATGGCTTCTCTTCTGCGATGATCATAGAAGCCGTAAACCGTACAATGGATGCCATTCACCAGCCAAGCTTCGATTATACAGAATCTATATTACGGCGTTGGTTTGAAAAAGGCGTTCATACTCCGGAGGACATTATTGCGGCTGATTCCGATTATCTGAAAGCAAAAGAACAGAAGGCAATGAATCGTGAGAATCCAAAGCTGCCAAAAAATGCTGCTGTACGAAAACAAAACAATAAATTCAACAACTTCGACAGCCGTTCCTACGATATGGATGATTTGGAGCGAAGGCTTTTGCAGCAGTAAACAAGATAGTATAAGGAGACGCTTTTATGGCTCTTTCTAATTCACAGTACGACCAGATCATGCGTACTTATGAACTCAGACAACTTGATAATGAGCATAAGCTGCGCGAGCGCTATGACCATGCTTATGCGCGTGTTCCAAAGTTGAAGCAATTAGATGATACTATCTCGTCACTGAGTGTTTCTCATGGGAAAAAACTTCTCGAAGGTGATAACTCTGCTCTCGAGCAGCTCAAGGAACAGTTATCCCTTCTATTTAACCAAAAAAAAGAGCTTCTTAAGTCTGCGGGACTGCCCGCAGACTACTTGGAGGTTCACTATACTTGTCCGGATTGCCGGGACACCGGTTATATCGGAGCTGATAAATGCCACTGCCTGCAAAAGGCTATTGTGGATTTATTATATACGCAGTCTAATCTGCAGGAAATTCTTGCACTGGAGAATTTTTCCACCTTCTGCACAGATTACTATTCCAGCAATTATATTGACCCGCTCACCGGCAGGTCTTCGCGGGAATCTATGCAGACAGCGTTAAGAGTCTGCCGGCAGTTCGCAGATACCTTTTCAGAAGAATATTGCAACATACTGCTATATGGCGACACCGGAGTCGGAAAGACCTTTCTCACTCATTGCATTGCAAAAGAGCTGATGGATCGTTCCTATTCTGTGATCTACTTTTCTGCTGTCCAGCTCTTCGAATACTTTGCAAAAAATACATTCGGCAAAAAAGAAGGTTCTGAGAGTGAAGTTTTCGATCATGTCTACGACTGTGACCTGCTTATTATTGATGATTTAGGAACGGAGCTTTCTAATTCCTTTACAGTGTCACAGTTATTTGTATGTTTAAACGAAAGAATTTTGCGCAGAAAACCGACTGTTATTTCAACTAATCTTACACTTGACGACATCAATTCTATTTATTCGGAACGGATTTTTTCCCGTATCAGCAGCAATTATATGATACTGCGTCTCACGGGAGATGACATCCGTATCCAGAAGAAACTATTGAATTTGGGAGGTACGAATGATGCTACGCCGTAATGAACGTGTTCTTGAAAACATCCCCGTAGGTTCACTTGGAATCATCTCTTTAGATGGATGCAAGGAAATGGGGAACCGTGTGAATGATTACATTGTAAAATGGCGTCACGAAGACGGACATGCTTTTAAAGATGATGTAGTCTTTAATGGATATGAGAAGGACACCTATCTTATCGACGCAAAAGTTCCGCGCTTTGGCTCTGGGGAAGCCAAAGGTATTATCGAGGAATCCGTCCGGGGATTGGATATCTATCTTATGGTAGATGTCTGCAACTACAGCCTTACTTATTCTCTGACAGGCTGCACAAACCACATGTCTCCGGATGACCATTATCAGAATCTTAAAAGAGTTATCGCCGCAATTGGGGGAAAAGCGCGGCGAATCAATGTAATCATGCCGTTTTTATACGAAAGCCGGCAGCATAAAAGAAGCGCCCGGGAATCCTTAGACTGCGCCTTGGCCTTACAGGAATTGGTGCGTATGGGTGTGGACAATATTATTACTTTTGATGCCCACGACCCCCGTGTCCAAAATGCGATACCTTTAAGCGGATTTGAGACAGTTCGCCCAACCTATCAATTTGTAAAAGGACTTTTACGCACACACCGAGACCTTAAGATTGACAGTGACCATATGATGGCCATCAGTCCGGACGAAGGGGCGACGGAACGTGCCGTCTATCTTGCAAATGTACTGAACCTGGATATGGGAATGTTCTACAAGAGACGCGATTATACTAAAATCGTAGATGGGCGTAACCCAATTGTTGCCCATGAATTCCT
>CAMNWW010000275.1 GCA_946566415.1 uncultured Lachnospiraceae bacterium
ATAAGCCGGATAATCAGAACAAACCCGACAACCCAAAAAAGCCGGATAATCCCGACAAACACGATAACCCAGATAATCCGAACAATCCGGTACTGGATCCGGTGAAGATCAATGAATCGTGTACTTCCGAGGACCCGACGGACATCGCTTTCGACAGCCGGTACGTACTTTACGGAGCGCCGGGGAGCGTAGCGGTTATGGGAGAATCCATGGGGTTCGAGCAGATGGGTATTCCCGTCAAGATCAACAGCGTATATCAGTTCTTTTACGCGAAAGATAAGAAAGCGGTGAGGGGCTATACATATTATGAAACCGCAAGCGAGGCGGATGCAAAGGAGATACAGAAGACTCTGCCGGGGATGATGGAAATGCTGGGGAAGAAAACGCAAATTTCCGTGAAAGGTAACGTAGCGATCGTAAGAGACGACGCCGTACAAAGTACGATAGACACAATGGCAGGAAATAAAATGATTGCCGAAGCGACGCCGGAGGCGTATGTGGCATTTTTATTGAACACCGGATATGAGGAATATAAAAAGCCGGACGAATCAGAGAATACGGTAAAAATCGACGGGTGGTATACGGCTAAAGATCCTACGGACATCGCGTTCGATACCCGGTACGCACTTTACGGGGCGGCGGATAGTCCCGGAGTCGCGGGAGAAGTGATGGGCTTTCAGTGTATGGGCATTACGACAGAGATTAAAGGTGTCTATAAAATTCTTTTTGCCAAGGACGGGAAAATGGCGAGAGCCAATACCTATTACGTGACGCCCAGCGAAGCGGATGCAAAGGCGATGGGGCAAACCTTGCCTGCGATGCTGCAGATGATGGGATCCACGGCGAAGGTATCCACGGAAAAGAATCTGGTGATTACCAGCGAAGACGAGATCCAGAAAACGATAGATGGAATGGCGGGAAATGGACTGATTTCAGATGCAACAGCACAGGCATATGTAGAATTTTTGATGAATCCGGCTACAAGCGGATATACAAAGTACAATAACCCATCCGCAAAGACCGTTTTTGCGCTCCGTATGACGGAAGAGGGTTCCTGTGTTGTTGAGAGCAGGCAGGTTCCTGAGGAGGAAGAGCAGCTTCTGACGGAAGAACTGGAAGAAGATCGGCAGCCGGAGGATGAAATGGAAGAAGAACCGTTGACGGAAGAGAAACCGGAAGAAGACGCGGATCTGCCGGAAGAAGAGCCGGAAGGCTTCGACCCGGAGAGCGCAGGAAGCATAGAGAAGACGGAAGGAAGCACGGAAGATGCGGCGGACGGAGCTGGCGGCGTGACAGACAGTACGGAAGATACAAAGGAGCCGGAAGGCTTCGACGCTCCCATCGACCCGGCGGAAGCGGGAAGCGTATCTAACGGGGACGCACAGGACAAAGGCTCGGATGCGGGCGCGGCCAAAGCAGACGGCGGCAAGAGTGTGGCGATAACCTCGGAATATCGGTATGAGGATCCGGAGAATCTGGCGTACGACGAACGCTTTGTCTTCTATGGAGGAGCGGACAGTCCTCTGGCATGGGAGGCGTCTTCGGCGAGGCAGGAAACAGTCTCCGAAGTATACGTGATTTTCTATGTGAAGGATCAAACTGTGAAAGCAGAGTACCGCTGCTATGTGATAAACGGCAAGGCGGTCTGCGAGGAGACAAGGCAGGAGGCGTTAAGAGAGCTGATGGAAAGCCTTCCGGGAATGGAGAGAGCCTATGATGGGACTCCCGCAGGCTATCAGGATTTCTTGAAAGAGGTATATGGACTAAGCGACGTGAGCGTCCAAAGATAGAACAATAAGAATATAAAGGATTCGCTAAAGAATCAGGAGGTCGGACAGGATGAAAAATAAATTCATTTCTATTATAATATGTATGACGCTGGGCGCCGCCGTACTGACAGGCTGTGGCGGAAGCGGCGGCAAAGACGACGCGTCCAAAGAGGGGACGTCCAAGACGGAATCGTCGAAAGAGGAGGATTCCGCGGCGGAGGAAGAAGGGAAAGAAGAGATCGCAAAGGATTTCACAATTCAGATGACGGACAGCTATACTTTTACGGACCCGCAGGATCTGGATTTTGACAGGCGGTTTGTGATCGTCGGGGAAGAGGGATGCAAACTTCTTACCGATATGGGCAATATGGGATATCAGGCAAGCAAAATGTATGAGATCATGTACGCGAAGGATGGAGTTCCGGTGGGGGATTATCAATATTTTATCACGCCGGATGAGGAAAGCGCCGCGTCGCTTTCCGAGTTCTACAAGTCCCAGGGACAGAATATCACGGTAGAAGGAAACGTCCTGTATGCATATACAGAGGGCGAGGCAGTCGAGGCGATGATCGTGACCTTTGCATCGACAGGCGCAATACCGGAAGAGACTCCGGAGGCTTATATTGAAATGATGAAGAGCCTAAACGGTCTGATGGATTACGAGTAATTCAAGTACGGATTATCAGGCGGACAAAGGAAACGGCAGGCAGACAAAGAACTGCCTGCCGTTTTTCCGATCATAACGAACGCCAATGAATATGGACGAATACCAACATATATTTACGTGTGCTGAAAAGGAGACAAGATCGTGGATGAAAAAGTAAAAAAGAGAAAGCCGGAGAAGGGGAACTGGAAAGATTTCTGGAACCTTCTGAAGAAAATACATTTGCCCTGGCACTGGATTCTGGCCGCGTTTCTCTGTAATTTCTTTTACAATAAGGTGATGCTTAAGCTGCCGACGGTCACGGCAGGGCTGATGAGCGGAAGCCTGGACAATAAAGTGCTGTGGGACGCGGTTTTATTCTATGTAGTATTTACCCTTGTGTTATGCGGGGATACGGCTCTTAGGACGCCCGCGCAGCATATCGCGGCGAGGAACGCCAGAAGGGTGATCTGGGAAAGGATGCTCCATATTCGGATGGATTATTATGACAGTAACAATCCTTCGGATCTGATGAGCACGATCACAAATGATACAACCACGGGAATGCAGCTTTTGGTTCAGTTCTTAACGGGTTTCCTTCCTATGATTTATTATCTGACCGCAGCGCTTATGACGATATCTTCCTACAATATCTGGCTGACGGTATCCATATTCATCCTTCTGCCGGTGAAGATCATATATATGGTATTTAATGGTATTTATCGGACAGTGGCGTTATCGGACGCAGGCGGGCTTGTACCAGGAGATTGGAGGACTGACCGCGTATCTTGCGGAACGAGTGAGAAATCTGTCCCTCATTAAAACCTATACGAATGAAGAAAATGAACTGAAAAATGGGGAAAATGTGTGTCATAGACTGTTCGGCGCCAATATGCGGGTCACAAAGCTGGAATGCAGCGTG
>CAMNWW010000276.1 GCA_946566415.1 uncultured Lachnospiraceae bacterium
CCACCAATACACTAACTACGTGCGAATGGCTCCCTGCAAGGATCAGCGCGCCGACGCTTGGTTCATATCCCGTCTCATCCAATACCTTCCTCACCCGTTTCGCCGTACTTTCTGAAACTTTCTCCAGATTCCTGTGAAGGACGTTCGATACTGTCGTGGGGCTTACGCCTGCCCTCTTTGCGACCTCCCTGATCGTGATCTTCTTTTGTTTTTGCAAGCGGGACTCCATTTCTCTTCTTCCCATTTTTTACCTCTCCAATTCTGACTATGATTTCTTTTTTAATCAAAGATAATACCTCATCCGCCGGTAATCAACACTTCCGAACTTTTTCGAGATATTCCGAAACAATTCGTTTCCTCTTGTTTCCCGCTTGATATTGTGCTATTGTTTTAACAAGGGAATCGATGGGGCGATTATGCCAGCCGCCAGGCAAAAGAAAGGGGGCTGGTGCTATGGTTACATATTCTGATCTGATTCAGTTTGTGATTATGCTATGTGCTGTAATAACCCTTGTTATCTATATTACACACAAAAAATAGCGCCCCTGCTCTGGTAAAGTAAGGCGCTATTTTTATAACACTTAATTTTCCGGCGGCTAGGTGTCTTCTAGTCATCGGTTCCCTTGTTAAATATATTATAGTCAAAAGCATGGGATATGTCAAACATTTTCCATGTATTCGTGCTCACCCAAAAAGAAAAGAATTGACAGACAAACCATAAAAGGAGATCAATGCAATGATAGACGGTGTTATTTTTGATGTGGACGGAACCCTTTGGGATTCCACCGAGGTAGTGGCAAAAGCATGGAACAAGGCGATCATGGACAATTCCGATCTCAAAACAGAAATCACGGGAGAGACGTTAAAATCTTTGTTTGGAAAAACGATGGATGAGATCACGTCCGCGCTCATGCCCTCTCTGTCTTATGAAGAACAGACAAGAATCGGGTATCTTTGTTTCGACCTGGAAAATGAAATGCTGAAAAAAGAGCCGGGCATCCTCTATCCCGGCGTCCGCGAGACGTTTGCGGCGCTGTCAGAGAAGACCCGGCTGTTTATCGTAAGCAACTGCCAGTGTGACTATGTTGAAATATTCCTTGAAACGATGGGGCTTACTTCCTATGTGACCGACCACCTCTGCTACGGACAGACCCAGAGACCTAAGGATGAGACGATCGCTCTTCTCATGGAGAGGAACCATCTTTCGCAGGCTGTATATGTGGGGGACACCCAAGGCGACTTTGATTCCTGTCAAAAAGCAGGGCTGCCGTTCATTTGGGCCGCGTATGGATTCGGAAGCGCGCCGGACGCCAAATTCCGGATTTCCAGCATAGAAGAGCTTCTTCCTTTTCTTACTAAGATGAACGCTCTCGCCTAGGCTATTTACATCTATGGCAGGCAGCGTAATGTCCTTCACCGATTTTTTTCATCTGCGGTTCCTCCGTGCGGCATTTTTCATCCGCAAACCGGCACCGGCTGCAGAAACGGCATCCCGGCGGAGGCGCGATCGGGCTTGGCACGTCCCCTTTAAGGACAATCCTCTCCCGCTTTTCTTCCACATCCGGATCCGGGATCGGGATTGCGGAAAGAAGTGCCTGGGTATAAGGATGCGCCGGGTGGGTATACAGTTCCTCCGAAGAAGTCAATTCCATTATTTTTCCCAAGTACATGACCGCCACCTGATCTGATATATGCCGCACCATCGACAAGTCGTGCGCCACGAACAGATAGGTCAGCCCTAATTTCTCCTGCATTTTCTGAAGCAGATTCACTATCTGCGCCTGGATAGACACATCGAGGGCGGATATCGGCTCGTCGCATACCAAAAATTCAGGCTTTATTGCCAAAGCCCTTGCGATTCCGACCCTCTGTCTTTGTCCGCCGGAAAATTCATGGATATACCGGCTGGCATGCTCTGCCTGCAGGCCTACTTGATTTAAAAGCTCCTGCACTGCTTCACGCTCTTCCTGCTTTCCTGAAACCATATGATGGATCCGCAGCCCTTCCGCCACGATATCCCCCACTTTCATCCTTGGGTCAAGCGAAGCATAGGGATCCTGAAAGATCGTCTGCACACTTTTTGTAAAATCCTTTCTCTCCTGACCTTTCATGGTATGCACGTCCCGGCCTTTGAACAGAACCTCCCCTGCCGTCCTCGAATAAAGCCCTGTGCACGTCCGCCCGCAGGTTGTCTTCCCGCAGCCGGATTCTCCCACCAGACCGAGCGTTTTTCCCCGGTAAATCTCAAAAGACACATCGTCTACCGCTTTCAGTACCTGCTTTTTTCCCATGGGGAAATATTTTTTCAAATGCGAGACCTTGAGCACAGGTTCCTCGTTTTTTTCTTGTCTACACATACTGACCTCCTGTCTCAAATGGATAACTGCCCTTCACCTTCTCATGGTGCAGATAGCAGGACGCACAATGTCCCTCTTCAAACTGAAATACCGGCGGGAACAGCCGTGTGCACACTTTCATACAGTACGGGCACCTCTTAGCAAACGCACATCCTTTTACAGGCACCAGAAGATTCGGCGGCGCTCCTTCGATGGATGCAAGCTCTTTCTTCCTGTCCCCGTCCAGCCTAGGCACAGCGTTTAAAAGGCTCCATGTATAAGGATGGCGCGGATGATAGAAAATGTCCCGCCCTTTTCCATACTCGATGATCTTTCCGGCATACATTACAGCGATATGGTCCGCCATATCCGCCACCACGCCCAAATCATGCGTGATCAGGATGATGGATACCTTTGTTTCCTTCTGAAGGGATTTTAACAATTCCAGAATCTGTGCCTGAATCGTGACGTCCAACGCCGTCGTCGGCTCATCCGCGATCAGAAGTTTCGGACTACAGGCCAGGGCGATAGCGATCATGACCCTTTGGCGCATTCCTCCTGAAAATTCATGCGGATACTGCCGGATCCGCTTCCTCGCCTCCGGTATCCCTACCTTCTCCAAAAGCCTTCCTGCTTCTTCCATCGCTTCTCTTTTCCCCAGTTTCCGATGGATCATCAGATTCTCCGCAATCTGCCTGCCCACAGACAATGTAGGGTTTAATGCCGCCAGGGCGTCCTGAAAAATCATGGCGCATTCCCCTCCGCGGTATGCCTCCCACTCTTTTTCCGGCTCCAACACCATATTCCTGCCCTGATAAATGATCCCGCTTCCTTCTTTTACTTTGCCCGGCGGCTGGATCAGCCCCATTACCGCCTTTGCCGTGACTGTTTTCCCGCATCCGGATTCTCCTACGATAGCCAGCGTCTCTCCTTCTCCCACGGTAAAGTCGACGCCCTGTACGGAACGCACTTCACCTGCATAGGTA
>CAMNWW010000277.1 GCA_946566415.1 uncultured Lachnospiraceae bacterium
CCTACATAGGCGAACCCGCCCCCGGCGCTCACGATCGCAAACTTCGCGCCCGGATTTCCTTTGAAGAAAAATAATCCTGTATCTTCTTTTTCCGGGTCGGCCGCTTTCTCTTCCTCCGTATAGATATCATAAAATATGGTATCGCCGGCTTCTGCATGGCCTTTCATATAATTTGCAATCTCTACTGTTTTATCAGGATCAATCTCAGTATACCAGACCAGCCTGAGCTGTCCCAGCGTATTTCCGCTGTAATATCCTTCATCCACCGGAAATATGAGCCGCCCATAATCTCCGAACACAGGGTCGGCCGCCACATCGGCTATCGGGGTATCTACAGTGTAGGAAGCCGACGAATCACTTCCCGTCTGCTCCGTCTGCGTACCCCATATCCATTTCAGCCCATTATAAATATATTCCATGGAAACCGTCATATCGTGGGAATATCCCTCCTTAATACGGTAGGTAAGGTTACCGTCTTCTTTATTGTCCGAATAGCGGAAACTATCCGTATATTCTTTCATCGCTTCGATCTGTCTCTCAAAGGCCGACGCCGCAAAGTCATCCGTCCCTGTCATCGCTACAATAAAAAAGTCATCCCAGTCATACCCGGAATTTTTTACAATATTATCCAAATAATCTCCGTCCGTGGTAAGGCTTCCGCTCGACGGCAGGAAATATCGGAAGTAATCCAGACAGTATTCAAACGTCCTCCAGGTTGCAACCGAACCCATTGAAAATCCGCCGAACCCTCGGTGATCCCTTGATGCCTTCAGGTCTTCTTGCGACGTACTTTTAGCAAAGGTACTATATTTCCCTTCGACTGCCGGAATCAGATCGTTCACCAGCTCATTATGGTAGTTCTGTGTAAGCTGTAGGGCAAGACTGTAATCTCCGCTGTCCGACTCGCTTAAATTGTTGTAGGTCGGGCATACAATGATCAGCGGCTGCATCTGCCCGTCTGCTACCGCATGGTCTATCACATTTTTCATCACAGACGGCTGATCCGGCGTCCCCAGCCATGTCGTCTCATTGCTCCATCCGCCATGCATAAGGTAGAAAACATTATACTCCTCATTTTCATCATAGTCGCATGGAAGATAAACAATGGCACGTTTTTGAAGAATCTGCGTCTTCTGCTCATAAGTCTTCGATTCATAGGTTTCGTAATTAAGCTCGATAAGCGCGCCTTGTCTGTCTGCCGGTGAAAAATACGCTTCCGGTATTTCTTCGAGTTCCTCTGGAAACGACTGGTCCGTTCCGCCGGTACTGCCGGTCTTCTCTGCCGTATCGCCGCCTTCACCCCGGTCTGCACAAGCTGTCAGCACCATCACAAACAGAGTCGTCACAAGATATATGGTAAATCTTTTTTTCATGGCTGTCATCCTCCGATCAGGTTTCTTCCTGCTATTTATTATAAACAAAACGAGACCCCGTAAGAAGTCTCGTTTTGTTTATAAGTTGATACCTGAAGGTTATATCCTCTATTGCTAAGTCCAACTATAATCGCACATTTTTTAATTAATTTCTCTAAAAATCGTACGATCCCGTTGATTATATTCGATTAATTATATATAATGATGTTGAGATCATCAGAAAACAATTAAAAAAGGTGGGAGTTAAATGGTCGTAACAGCTACTGAATTTAAAACAAATTTTGGAAAATATCTCGATATGCTTCTTTCAGAGGATATTTTTATCACTCGTAATGGAAAGACAATTGCAAAAGTAGTAAACCCAAATGTAAGCGCTGTAGATACTATCAGCGGTCTTCTAGAAGGAAAACTTCCTGACAATTTTGATGCAAAATCATTAAGAGAGGAGCGTCTGGGCAAATATGAGATTAATGATTGATACCAATATTTTCTTAGATGTGTTGACCAGACGGGAACCATTTTATACAAATTCCAAGGCTGTATTGAAACTTTGCGAGAATAAAAAAATTTATGGATTTCTTTCTGCATCAAGTGTAACAGATATTTTTTATCTGATTCGTCGGGAACTGCATAGTATCGATCTGGCATATAAAGCACTTGGTTCTGTTTTTGATATCGCAAAAGTATTGACTGTTACTAATGAGGATGTACTGAATGCATATGTACAAAAAGCATCGGATTTTGAAGATTGTCTGTTAGCGACCTGTGCAAAATCTAATCATTGTGATGCAATTGTGACCCGGAATAAAAAGGATTTTTTATTGTTTGGAATTACTCTCCTTACCCCTGAAGAACTATTAGAACTATATCAGGCATGATGCTGGAGATATCCAATAGTCCCAAACCGCTCACACATTGATCACATTATGCACTGCGGAAAGGAAGCGTTTCACCGTATCCGATGGTGTTTTTGAGTGCAGAAGGCCGTACGGGATCGTATGATCCCACTCTACAGGGATAACCTTAAGCAAAGGATGGACTCCTGTCCATGCTTCCACCGCAATCAGAATATCATTCGTATTTTCGCAGCGGTTAAAAACACCCACGTCATAAAAATCAAAATCTACAATATTAATCTGGCTGTGATTCTGCCAGATATCATCCCGGAGCCTGTCTACATAGAGACTCCATCCCCGGTGCATCATCATCAGATTCTCCCCGTACAGATCTTCTACTGCCAACTGATTTTTATCTGCAAGTCTGTGATGGATGGAGACAGCGCATCCAAGAGGCTCTCTGGATATCTCAAAGCCTGCGCACTGACGCAGATTCAGCATTGTCTCATCAAAACTCCCGGCAACAACGTCAATGTTCCGGCCTAGATTCGCAAGGATTTCCCTTGCATTCTCCGGCGTATTCTCGAACGGTATGAGCTGAAATTTGATCTCCGGGCAAAGCGTATGAATTCTCGGCCACAGACCGACAAGAATCTGTGCCGGAGTCATAGGAGACGTCCCAATCCTAATTACGCTGGTGTCTTCCTGCATCGCGTTTTTTGCCCGCGTCACGGAATCCCTGCAATATCCGATAATGTATTTCGCATCCTTATATAACGACGTTCCTGCCTTGGTAAGAGTAAGTCCCCGGTGCGTTCTTTCAAAAAGCTGCACTCCCAGCTCCGCCTCCAGGCGATTGATCTGCGTGATGACAGCAGTGGGCGTAATATATGCTGCCTCCGCCGCTTTGTTGAAGCTTCCCGCATCCACTACCCGGATAAATGTCTCAAGTTGAGGATTGTACATACTGCCCACCGCCTTTCTTACGTTTTATTATATTCGTATCTGACAAGCCTGTCAAACTTTTGCAGGGCATTATCAAAACACACGTTACTTTTCACGGGGTGGGGAAATAAGACACGATAATAGGGGGCTCCCATGAGC
>CAMNWW010000278.1 GCA_946566415.1 uncultured Lachnospiraceae bacterium
TTTTGATGACAAAAGCGGTAGGAGACGGCGGGAGTATCCGGGGCTATGTGCAGGTGGAAATAAATCTCGATGAGATTTACGTGAAAGAACAGGCGCTGTCCGGCCTTGAGCTTGAAAATGGCCGTTATTGTATCGTAAAAGATAAAGCTGGAGATGTGGTGATGCCGGGAAGTTTGTCAGAAAGCGGAATCGCTCTGACTCATGAGGCGGGAAATGGCTGTACGGTCGAATGGGTTTACGAGGTCAAAGGAGGAACGCCTGTCAGAACCCGGAAGCTGATCGCTTATGAAACAGTGGCGATTGGCGGGATTGAATTATCACTTTACATTCTTGAAGATTACGATAAAATTCTTCATCCGATTGACCGGATTGCCCTGTACTTTTGCCTGTTGGGGGCGGCAGTGCTGCTTTGGACGAGTGTTTTGCTTTATAAGATTACCGGGCAGAGTAAAAAAGAGACTCTTTTGGAGCGGGAGCTTTTGCATGAGAAGACCTTAAATGAAACAATGAAAAAGCAAGAAGGCCTGATGCAGAAATATAATCATTCTAAGACGCTGAGCGTACTTACCGGTTCCATTGCCCATGAATTTAATAACCTGATGACTCCGATTGTATTATACGCGGATCTATTGGAAGAAAACGAAGTGGTTCAAAAAGAAATGCCGGAGGAAGCCGCAGAGTTAAAAAGCGCCGCGGCGCGCTGTGAAGAGCTGGCCAGGCAGCTTCTGGAATACACCAGGCAGGGAAAAGCAGAGAAGATTTTGACGGATTATGATGCGACTTATGCGATGTGTGAGGCGATAAATATGGTTAAAAAATTGCTCCCTGCACATGTGAGCTTAAAAGAAAATGTCTGTCGGATCCCTTATTATATTCACGGACAGGTTGGAGCGCTGAACCAGATTCTGCTGAATCTGACCACGAATGCTGTTCATGCGATGAAGGACGGAGGCGTACTTAGTATACAGTTTGGATTAAGTGTGGAGGATAACAATAGTGTACGACTGGTCGTAGAAGATACCGGGACAGGGATCCCGCCTGAGATACAAAGACACGTATTTCAGCCGTTTTTTACAACGAAACAGGCCGGGGAGGGGACAGGAATCGGATTAACCGTGGTAAGAAGACTTGTTGAGGAGCACAATGGCAGGATACGCGTAAAGACACAGGAGGGAAAAGGTACGATGTTTATCCTGGATTTCCCGCGTGTGCAAAGGCCGGAAAAACAAACAGATTCCATTTAAAAACATAATAAATGAACAAAAAATATTATGATATCTTATAGATATTGTTTGTAAATGTGAAAATGTGGTATCATAAAAAAGATGTTTATTAACAAATAGTAAGAGATGCGAAAGGTATCATATGGAATTAAAGGAGAAAATACGTCCCCCTGTATGGATGAAGATTGCTCTCGGTGTGACACTGATTCTGGCAGGGTTCTGTATCCGCGTTTTTCTGGATCAAGTGTATGAGGACATGCATCAGGAACAGAAGAAAGGGGAACAGGGGAAAGTCGAATTGTATGAAAACGGAGACCGGGTTGGCAGAACGCTGGATTATGCAGAGAATGTGCAGGAGGATAACAAGATTCTGCAGAAATTTAAAGAAGCGTTCCCAAAGGCTACGGTGCTGATCGCTTGTGAGGAAGATCTGACAAATGATGGATGTAAAGATTTGATTGTAATCTATAATACGCCGGAGGCAGATGAACATAGTACGCATACGCAGGCGGTAGGCAATGGATATGTCAGACTTACTGTTGCAATCGATTCGGGAAATGGAGAAGATTATTCTTTTACCGATCCAATTCCGGCGCCGGTTGAGAATCAAAAAATTCAATTTCAAAACGTAGATAAGAAGGATGAGATGGAGTTTGTACTTCAAGGGCAAAAAGCTAATAAGGTGGGGTATGGAATTTTCCGGATCATAGACGGAGCACCTGTGAATCTCTTCGGAGAAGGGATGGAAGAGTGCTGATAGGTGTTTTGAATTAGAGATTTCTAATTAAGCGAAAAAAATCCCAAAATCATGGAACGTGATTTTGGGATTTTTTGATTGCCTATTTATCCTTTTCGGTCTCTTCATCCAGATAAGGAGTTGCGGTATCAGTAATATCCACTGCGTCTTCATCAGAAACACCATCGATGATCTTTGCGTTTTCGTACCATTTCTCGAAAGAAATACCAATCGGAGAAATGGGATCGATCTTTTCAGATATGTATGTCTCAAAGTCGTCGATACCGGCTGATGCGGCAAGCTCGGTTGCCATTTGAAGAGAATTCTCGAAAATCTCGGTATAGCAGATATCTACTTCCGGAATCGGCGGATCAGTCCACTGTGTATCGAAATCTTCATCATTTTGCAGGTTTTCTTCTGACCAATGCCAGGTGATAGTACGACCTTCGGCAACGGTTTTCATATATACCGTACGGAGACCTACATATGGATCGCAGTCAAAACCGTCTGCAAACATCATAGAAGCATTGTACGGATGTTCATAAAGGTATTTAATAGAAAGCATATGAGCGTATACAAGACGTCTTGCAAGCTCAGGGCATTTCGTGTAGAAATCTTTGTTCATACTGAGTGTACAACATCTTGCCCAGGAATCGGCAGATGGTACATTGCCGTTTTCATCAAGATTCGTTCCCCAACTAATAAATAAAATATGTCCGAAACCTTCGAACTCTGCCTGAGAGGCATAGGGGTCTCAGCAGACGAAGCCGTCGATCTGACCGGCTTTCAGGGCGAACATTGCATCCTGCTGTCCCATTGTTACGATGTCATAGGACTCTTTGGTAAATGGAACGTTATAATCTCTTGCCCAGCCACGCCACTCAGAGTTCTCTTCTGGCTCGGCTGGCATTGCAAGTGTCTTTCCGACAATCTCGGAAGGCTCTTTAATATCATTGCTTACTACAAGATACCGGGAACCACCCGTGTGGTTTGCGGAAGCGATGAAGAATGGCGGATCCTGTGAAAGGGTGGATGCACCGACACCGATGTAACCTACATCCATCGCGCCGCTGATAAGAGCTTTTGTTGTCTCACCGGACTTAGTAAGATTAACCTTAAGTCCAAGAGCTTCATAAATACCGGCTTTTTCGCCGATAATAGCTGCAATCATATGATCACAGTTGTTGTAACCCATCTCGATTACATAGTTCTCTTCTTCTGCCGATAAATCTCCGAACTCAAAATCCTTCACTTCTTCATTCGGATCGTACTCGGTTTTTTGAATATCGATCGTAGCCTGGTTTTCACTACTATCCCGACAGGCAGTCAGAAGAGAAACAGTC
>CAMNWW010000279.1 GCA_946566415.1 uncultured Lachnospiraceae bacterium
ATTATGCGCCCCTCCCCATACAATATTTTCCTCCTTTTTGATGACCGTTTGACTTGTTGTCTATTTGATTAAAAATTATAGCAAAATCACCTTATCTATTCATCATCCTTTAGATACTATATTTGCTTCCTTTTCTTGTACTATAAAGACAATACAATGGATGAGGATCTATATCATAACTGTACATGAAGCTGATATAGCTTTAACGCCAATTCCAGATTTAGTCTCTGTTCCTGATTCTGCAGATCCATATCCAGAATATTGCAAATCTTCCGGTATCGGTATTTCATCGAATTATAGTGTATGAACAATTTTTCGGATGCTGCCTTTAGATTCCATCCGCATGACGCTAATGTAAGAGCCGTCTTTAACATCTCTGTCTTGTGGAGTGTATCATACTCCTCAATCCTTCGGATATAAAGGCTCTGGAACTCCTTCGCTTCATCGCTGGAGCTAATAAGGGATAACAGCTTATAAATTCCTAATTCGTCATATACAGAGAGTGTATTTTCCAGCAGCATATTCCTTGAAATCATCACTGCTTTTTTCGCCTCTTCAAAGCTGTCGTGAAGCTGCGCGGCATCAGATTTATAATTACCGATACCTACTGTCGCCGTAAACGCCGCCGTCCTGTGGATTTCTTCTTTCACCTCGTCAAAAATACCCCTGACCCTCTGCATGAAACTGTTCTTTCGGCTATGCTCCTCTGATATGATGAACACGATTTGATCGCTCATTCTGCTGTAGACAAAATGAGAAAATTGTTTTTTGATGATCCGCTTGCTGATGCTCAGTATCCGGCTCATACATTCGTCCAGCTTGCGGTTTCTTTCTCTGTCCAGTTCCTGCAAATACTGTTCTTTGAAGTGATCTATGTCAACAATGACCACAATCCCCCCAAAATAAAAATCCCAGTTATAGATCCTGGCTCGGTTCATGATCTCTTCTTTTGACTTAATATTCCCTGTCAGTATATCTTGTACGAACTGTTCTCTGTATCCGGACTCAATCTGTGCCGTTGCCATTTGTTTTTGTATTTTTAAGGTCAGAATGATTCCTGCCTGTTCGACTGCAATTTGATAATATTCTTTAAAAGGCTCCTCGAATTCTTCCAATTGTCCGCCCAAGACTATGTATCCATATTCTTCACGGTCTATATGCATTCTATAAAATTCATATTCATCTGACGTTTTCAGAACTTCTCCTGCGCTTTCCCCGCAGATATTCCATTTTCTATACATCGGGCTTTCTTCGTTCATCCCATCTGCAAAATACACTTTAGAAAAACGAACGTCTATGAACGCTGTTTCTCTGTGTATCTGCTGTTTTAAGAATGCTAATATCCTCGGGATTTCTTCATCCTCTAATGCCATTTTCGTGAACGCTGTATGGATATTTTCTGAATAAATAAGTTTTTTTGACTGTCTGTCTACCACTTCCCGCAGTACCGGTGTGATCACATCCGTGAAGGCATATTCATACGGAATCGACACGATCGGAAAATTCAGTTTATCTGCCGCCTCCAATGCATCTTCCGGAAATTCATGGATAAATCTGTCGAATTTGACTCCTAAGGCCGCCGCGCCGCCCTTTTCCAGATTGATAATGAGAGAACGTATGTATTCCGGATGATCTTTCATTACATAGCCGCTGGTGATCAGGAATTCTCCGCCTTTCATCCATTTATAGATATCCGGTGCGTCCATCACACTGACTGTCCCGATCTCCTTCTCAATTCCTCCTTTGCCGGCCACTAACCGGAATCCCCGAAACTGAGGCATTAATAGGATTTCTCTAAGCTTTATCATATTCTTCTTCCTTATAGTCCTCTAATATGACAAAAACCCGTAAACGATAAAGTCTACAGGTTTTTTTAATTATTCAACACAATTTAGAGCCTGCTCCAAATCTGCTATAATATCGTCAATATTTTCTATTCCTACGCTGAACCGAATCAGGTCCGGCTGTACGCCTGCTTCCAAAAGCTCCTTATCGTTCATCTGGCGGTGCGTATGGCTTGCCGGATGAAGCACACAGCTTCTTGCGTCGGCGACATGCGTTACGATAGCGATCATTTTGAGGCTGTCCATCATCTTTACCGCGGCGGCGCGTCCGCCCTTAAGTCCAAAGGTAATCACACCGCAGGTCCCGTCGGGCATATACTTTTTAGCCAGATCATAATACTTGTCGCCTTCAAGGGAAGGACAGTTCACCCAAGCTACCTTGTCACTCTTTTTCAGATATTCCGCTGCCTTCTTCGCATTTTCACAGTGGCGCGGCATCCGCAGATGAAGGGTCTCAAGCCCGATGTTAAGCAGGAACGCATTCTGGGGCGACTGGATGGAACCAAGATCACGCATCATTTGAGCCGTCGCCTTTGTGATGTAGGCGCCCTTTCCAAAACGCTCCGTGTAAATCAGTCCGTGATATGTCTCATCCGGTGTAGTCAGCCCCGGAAACTTATCCGCATACTTGGTCCAGTCGAAATTGCCGCTGTCAACAATGGCGCCTCCGACACAGGCGGCATGCCCATCCATATACTTTGTAGTCGAATGGGTCACGATGTCGGCTCCCCACTCGAAAGGCCGGCAGTTGACCGGCGTTGCAAACGTGTTGTCGACAATGAGGGGAACGCCGTGTGCGTGCGCCGCCCCTGCAAACTTCTCAATATCCAGTACTGTAAGGGCCGGATTCGCTATCGTTTCGCCTACCACTGCTTTCGTGTTCTCCCTAAAAGCAGCGTCCAGTTCTTCCTTTGTGCAGTCCGGATCAACAAATGTCGCCTCGATTCCCATCTTGCGGATCGTATGGGCGTATAGGTTATATGTACCGCCGTACACCGCTGATGAACAGATAATGTGGTCCCCCGCCTGTGCAATATTCATGACAGCATAAAAATTCGCCGCCTGGCCGGAAGACGTCAGCATAGCCGCCGCGCCGCCCTCCATATCGCAGATCTTCGCCGCTACCGCGTCGTTGGTAGGATTTTGCAGTCTGGTATAGAAATAACCTTCTTTTTCCAGATCAAACAGCTTCCCCATCTCATCGCTGTCGTCATATTTGAAAGTTGTGCTCTGGTAGATCGGGAGCACTCTGGCCTCTCCGTTCTTCGGTATGTAGCCGGACTGAACGCACTTTGTCTCTATCTTATAGTTGCTCATCTTCCATTCCTCCTATGAATAGATATATTTTTCACGCAGGGAACGCACCATATCCATATACATATCCCGGCATTCTTCCAATCTGTCCGCCTTAATCAGTGAAATGCATGGATTAAGATACTTCTGCC
>CAMNWW010000280.1 GCA_946566415.1 uncultured Lachnospiraceae bacterium
GGGGATACGATTTTAAAATTCCATGGCGTGGACAGCGCCTATGACCTCTGGGTGAACGGGCGGCACGTCGGTTTTGGGAAAGTAAGCCGTCTTCCAGGAGAATTCGATATCACAGAGTATGTAGCGGCCGGGGAGAACGATGTTACCGTGCGGGTATATAAGTGGTCGGACGGTACTTACCTGGAAGATCAGGATATGTGGTGGCTCTCAGGGATTTACCGGGACGTGGAGCTAATCTGCGAGCCGAAGAACGCACTTCTTGACGTTCAGGTCGAGGGCGATCTGACAGATGAGTACAAAACAGGTCTTCTGCGGATAAGAGTCCGGACGAAACAAGAGCATGAAAAAGGAAGCTGGCGTATCTGTAAGGACGCAGAGGAGATCGCTTCCGGGGTTTTTGAGACAGACGGGCATCAGTGGGAGATGGAAGAAAAAATTCCCGATGTCAGGAAATGGACGGCAGAGACGCCAAAGCTTTACGAAGTGACCGTAAGGACAGAAGGGCATGAGGCTGTTGTGCGCACCGGATTCCGTAAGATTGAGATGATAGACAACAATTTCTGCGTGAATGGAAAAGTGATTCTGCTTAACGGAGTGAACCATCACGACTACAACCCAAGAGAGGGACGCTGTGTAACTTACGGGCAGATGAAAGAGGATGTTATCCTCATGAAGAAGTACAATATTAACGCAGTGCGTTGTTCTCACTATCCTGCAAATGAATATTTTTATGATTTATGTGATGAATATGGACTGTATGTCATTGACGAGGCTGATCTGGAATGCCATGGCTTTGAATGGCTGGAAAATTATACATGGATTACGGATGACCCAGCCTGGGGAAAAGCTTATGTAGACCGCAGCGTCCGTATGGTGAAACGGGATAGAAATCATCCCTGCATTATCATGTGGTCTATGGGAAACGAGTCTACATTCGGCTGTAATTTCCGAAGTGCGGCACAGGCGATCCGGGAACTGGACTCTACAAGACTGATTCACTATGAAGGCGATTTTGAGGCGGAATCAACAGACGTATATTCTACTATGTATACCCGGCTTCAGCCCCTGGAGGAGATTGCAAAGTCAACGGATAAAGGGAACAAACCGCATGTCATGTGTGAGTATGGACATGCCATGGGAAACGGTCCTGGAGGTCTTGAGGCATATCAGAAACTATACCGCAAATACAAACGTCTCCAGGGAGGCTTTATCTGGGAGTGGTATGATCATGGTATTTATACAGAAGATGAAAACGGTATATACTACCGTTATGGAGGAAACTACGGAGATTTCCCGACCAACAGTAATTTCTGTATTGACGGTATGCTGATGCCCGACCGCACGCCGTCCCCGGCGCTTTTGGAGTATAAGCAGGTGATCGCCCCGGTGGAAGTGACGAAACCAGAAGGAAAGAAGAACGAGATCCAGCTCAAGAACTATTACGATTTCCGGAGCCTTTCCGAGGTAGAGATGATCTGGCAGATTGAGGGCGGAGGGGAGATTCTTCAGAGCGGGAAGATCGACGGCTTTTCTGCGGATCCGGGGGAGACAGAGCGGTGCGTTATTCCGTACGAACCGTTCGAGCCAAAGAGCAATACGGAGTATTATCTGAATCTTTCTGTACGTGAAAAGAAGGAAACATGCTACGCCGCAAAAGGGCATGAGATATCTGCCGTGCAGTTTTTGATGGAAGAGCATAAAACGATATATGAGCGCAGGCCGAAGGCAGGCGAACTGGAGGCAAAAGAGGAGCAGGGGATCCTTGAAATAAGGAATGATAAAATCTGTGTGAAGTTCCACACGATTTTCGGAACACTTTTGTCGGTCGAATCCGAGGGAGATATGCTTCTTACAGGAGGTCCTGAGATGACGGTCTACCGTGCGACGATCGACAACGATATGTATAAAAAAGAGGACTGGCTGAACAAGTATTTTATTCAGAAGTCCAGCGAGCAGACGGAGAACTTTTTCTGGGAAAGAAAAGGGGATGATGTGGCCGTTTGCATATTGAAATATTTTGGATGCCTGAATCAGTCATGGGGATATGAGTGTACCTATGAGTACACCGTGCGTTCCTGCGGTGACCTGGAGGTACGCCTGGAGGCCCGGAGCGTACAAAGAGGAGGACTGGAGCCGCCGTTTCTGCCAAGGCTCGGCGTAAAGATGCGTATCAAAAATGCGCTGGACCAGGTAGTCTATTACGGCATGGGTCCGGGTGAGAACTACGAAGACAGCAACAGCGCCTGCCGGATGGGTATTTTCCATAATACTGTGGAAGGTATGTGGACGGATTATGTCTATCCCCAGGAAAACGGACACCGGGAGAAAGTACACTGGTTTGCGGCGGGAGATGGGAAGAAGAGTCTTATGGCTACTATGGAATCCCCGTTAGGCCTGAACTTGTCATACTATACAGATGAGGAGATCGAGAATGCCGCACATCCGTTTGAACTGAAGAAATCAGGGGATATAATTGTACATTTGGATTACCGGCATTCAGGGCTTGGCAGCAATAGCTGCGGAGAAGAGCAGATAGAAGAATACAAGGTAAAACGCCAGGATTTTGCGATGGCGTTTACCATCCGAGTGGTAAAGGCTGGGGAAGAGATAGCTGAGGCGGTGAAAAAATATATATAAAGGAGAGCTGTTTGTTATGATAAGAGAACAATTTTCAAAAAAACTCACAGATTTTTTAAGTGATGATAAATGGATGATTCTGCAGGAGAATTACAGACCGGAGGAGAATTTGAAGTATGAAAGCCTTTTCTGTCTGGCGAACGGCTACCTGGGAACCAGGGGAAGCTATGAGGAAGGAACAATAAAAAGCCTTCCATATACGTATATCAACGGAGTGTTCGATAAATCAGAGACATTTATGCGAGAACTGGCGAACCTTCCGAACTGGCTGTGCCTGAAGCTCTATGTGGAAAAAGAGCTGATCGGGATCGAGAACTGCGAAATCCTATCCTTTGCGAGGACTTTAAACATGCAGTCGGCATGCCTTGTGAAGCAGTATCATCTGCGCGATAAAAAGGGCAGAGAGACATTGGTGGAGGGCGTGCGTTTTGTAAGCCGCGCCCACGAGCACCGTATGGCGGTAAAGGTTTTTGTGACTCCGCTGAACTATGAAGGTATTATTGAAATTGAGAATATCATAGACGGGACGGTCGTCAATTTTTGCGACGCGCCCCGTTTCAAGGTGAAGCATACGTATCTGACCGCGAATGAAAAGCTGGGGAAAAGGGGAGCTTA
>CAMNWW010000281.1 GCA_946566415.1 uncultured Lachnospiraceae bacterium
GATAGCCCCCCAATTTCTCTCTATCGCCTTGCCCCATAGCCGCCGCGTGAAAATCACTGGCAAAGTCAAGACAAGTCTTATAATTACAGTCGTCAGAATTTTTGATTCGAGTATAATAAAAGACCTCCCCGGTCTTCAGATGCAGAATCACCTTGAGGACCTTCTCCTCATCCAACATCCCCTCGGCCTTGAAGTTCAGCGTTTCCTTCTCTGCTGCATCTCTGATCGTTTCCTGCTGCAGGCATTCTCCTCCGTCCAATGTATATACCTGCCATGTTACTTTTTCAATCTCGGCATTATATTTTTCCAAATTCATCTCCAACTGGAAATTATCCACAGGAGTCACCGTATCCCGCATGGATGTGATTCTCATATCTTTCTTGTAACCAGGAATCTGATTGACCGTATGTCCTTCTGTCGTAAACGAGATTCTAGGAAGAGTCGCCCCTCCCATGTCCGCGCTCATATCTGTATTCCCCCGGTTCGTCAGGTAACTGAATACAATGACCGCAGCGATAAAAACCGCCGTGAGCGCCCCTGCCCTAACCGCAAACTTTTTAATCATAGCTCCTCCCTTTTGCATTTTCCAAGCAGCCTTCCGAGCGTAGGCCGGATGTGAAGCATCTCTTCGCATTTCTGGATAGACGCCTCATTTCCCGCCCTCTTTCCAGTATAGACTGCACGGATCAGAATATTCTTCGGCGTATGCTCCATATCAATAAACTCGAGTATCTGCGTATCATACCCTTCTCTTCTTAGATATTCCGCTCTCATGGCGTCTGTCGCCAAAGCCGCCATGCGTTCCTTAATCAGACCATATGAAAACAACGGGGACAGAGTCTCATTTTCCATCTGTTTATTCAGCTCATGCTGACAGCAGGGCACAGACAAAATAACTTTCGCCTCCCACTCTATCGCTTTTGCAAGCGCAAAATCTGTAGCCGTGTCGCAGGCGTGCAAGGTCACGACCATGTCGATCGTGCCTGTCCCTTCATATTCCGCAATATCACCCTGCAGAAAGGTAAGCTTCGTATAACCATACTTTTGGGCAAGCCGGCTGCAGTTTTGGATGACATCTTTTTTTAAATCCAGCCCGATAATACGAATATCATATCCTTTTTGTTCATGAAGATAGTAATACATTGCAAATGTCAGATACGATTTCCCGCATCCAAAGTCCAAAATAGTAACCTCCCTGTCCTTCGGAAGCCGTGGCAGAATATCTTCGATAAATTCAAGAAAACGGTTGATCTGCCGGAATTTGTCAAACCGGCTTTTCACAATCTGTCCTCCCTGCGTCATAACGCCAAGATCCTGGAGAAACGGAATCTGCGCCCCTTCTTTTAAAATATAGCGCTTGTTTCTGTCATGGGACAGATCCACTTCCTTTACAGGCGCGCTCCTCCTCTTTTTCTGTACCGTCGTCTTCCCCTTCTTACTGACAAGAACCAGGTACTGCATTTCCTTTGTCTCAATCTGCATCTGCCGAAACGCCGGCAGTACGTTCTGGACATACGCGGCGGCTTCCTCTTTTTCCAGATTCTGGTGAAATGCCTGGTTATTTTTCAGCTCCTCGCACTGGAACAAGAGCCTTCCCTTTTTTTCTACCGGACGTATCCTGATTTTATCGGTTCCCTCTTTTTGACGTGCTCCGCTTATCACCGCCGAAATAAAATTTATTCCAAATATTTCCTTAAGAATATCCTCTAGTTTGTCCATTCTACTCTCCTCTTACGTCGATTTACGATTCACTTTTATTGTAAATGCAAAAAAAGCAAAGCGCAAGGGGGAAGCTGGAAATGGCTGGAAATCGGATAAACAGGAAAAGAGACAGGGCCTTCTTCGGCTTGCCTGTCTCTCTCGTCTTACATCATCCGCTTAATCGTAGCTATCAGTTCATCGATCGTCTCGTCTCTGCCTTCCCGCATATCCGTCGCAACACAGGTCCGGATATGGTTCTCAAGCAATACCTTTCCAAAACTTTTCAGCGCCGAATTCGCCGCCGCGACCTGTATCAATATATCGATACAGTAAGCGTCTTTTTCCACCATCCCGTGGATCCCGCGTATCTGGCCCTCGATTCGTTTCAGGCGGTTCAGCATATCCTTGTACTCTTTCTCTGAACGTTCTTTCGTCTTATGACAGCCGCATTTGTTCTTTTCTTCCATTTCCCTCTCCTAAAACATGACAATATCAAATCCCTTTTGACCTGATATCATCATTATAGTACCCCCGGGGGGATTTTTGCAAGCAAAAAGCACAAATGCTTTCTAATTTTCCCCTTCTGTCACGTCAGATTCTACAAACAAATTCGTCAAACCATGTATTTCATATACTCTTGAAAATTCTATTTTTACCTTAAAAAGATCACCGTCAAGATAAAGTTCAAACGAACCGCCCTGCAGCTCGGTGAGATTTTTCGCAATAGAAAGCCCCAGTCCGCTGCCTTCCGTACTCCGCGAAATATCGCCCCGGATAAACCTCTCCGTCAGCTCATCCGCCGAGATATTGAGCGGCTGCTCGGAAATGTTTTTCATAATAAGGCATACCTTATTTTCTGTCAGCAGCAGGTCAACATAGATCCGAGTTCCCTCCATCGCATATTTGGCGGCGTTGTTGAAAATGTTGGAGAGTACTCTCCACATTCTCCTTCCGTCCGCATAGATGAGCGCGGTTTCTTTCGGAAGGTTCAGCACCAGGTACAGGCTGCGTTCGTCAAATCTCTCCTCAAACTCCGCGCTCGCCTGGTTGATAAGTTCCGCCAGGTTCAGATTCATTTTCTCAAGCTTTACATTGCCGCTGCTTACCTTGGATGCCTCCACAACATCCTCCGTAAGCGTTTTCAGACGCTGGGCCTTCTCTTCCAGTACCTTGAGATAATTCTGTATCCTGGGTTCTTCAAAATTCTCCCTTTTCAGAAGTTCAATATAATTAATGATGGACGTCAAAGGCGTCTTGATGTCATGGGAAACATTCGTGATCAAATCCGTCTTCATCCGCTCATTCTTAATACTTTCCTCCACGGCCCGCTCCAGGCCGTCCCCGATCTTGTTGATAGCCTCCGCCACCTCAAGAAGTTCGCCCTGCATTTTATCAAGACCTATCTGGTAATCCACCTGTCCCTCTGCAATCGCAACAATCCCCTTTTTGATCTTATCGCGCCCGATAAAATACTTGACAAGATAGATGAAGGCCGCGGCTTCACAAGCCAGCA
>CAMNWW010000282.1 GCA_946566415.1 uncultured Lachnospiraceae bacterium
ATGGTTAAGGTTGAGAATCTGTATAAGGATTTTGACGCAGACACACATGTCCTGAAAGATATTAACCTGACAATTAACAAAAATGAAGTAATCGCAATATTAGGTCCTTCTGGAACCGGGAAATCAACATTGCTCAGATGCCTGAATTACCTGACGGTTCCCACAAAAGGAGTCGTGGAGATCGGAGGTTTGCGGGTAGATGCGGAAAATCACACTAAGAAGGACGTGATAGAGCTTCGGAAGCACTCCTCTATGGTTTTTCAGGGTTATAATCTGTTCAAGAATAAAACAGCTCTTCAGAATGTTATGGAAGCGCTTGTCCTGGTTCAGAAGAAAAGTAAGCCTGAAGCGGAGAGAATCGCTGTAAGCCTGTTAGATAAGGTTGGGATGCTTGAAAGGAAGGACTTCTATCCTTCCAAACTTTCCGGCGGACAGCAGCAGAGGGTAGGAATCGCGAGAGCGCTTGCGGTCAATCCGAATGTGCTCCTATTTGACGAGCCGACGTCGGCGCTGGATCCTGAATTGGTCGGCGAGGTCTTAAATACGATCAAATCGCTCGCTGAGGAAGGAACTACCATGATCCTTGTGACTCATGAAATAGGTTTTGCACGTGAAGTCGCGACAAGAGTCCTCTTTATGGACGATGGACGAATCGCGGCGGACGGCACTCCGGAAGAAATCATCGATCATCCGAAAAATGAACGGATTCAGCAGTTTCTTAATTTTGTAAGAAAATAGAAGGAAGGGAAGACCTTATCAAAAGGGTCTTCCTTTTTTGCATAAATATGTTATGATAGTAAGGCTAAAGGCTAAAAATATTTTCATGGCAGCTAAAACCGCCGCAAAGAAGGAGTATAGATGCAGAACCAGAATCAGAACATTTCAGATGATTATTTACAAGTGGGTGTGATCGCCACTACCCATGGAATCCGCGGGGAAGTAAAAGTGTTTCCAACCACGGACGATCCGTCCCGTTTCCGAATGCTTAAATCCGTTATTCTGGATACGGGACGGGAACAAAAAATCCTGGAGATTGAAGGAGTTAAATTTTTTAAACAGTATGTGATATTGAAATTCCGTGGGATCGACAATATCAATGATATTGAAAAATACCGGAAAATGCCTCTTATGATTCCGCGCTCTGATGCGGTGGAACTAGAAGAAGACGAGTATTTTATGGCGGATATTATCGGAATGCGGGTGGAAACGGACGACGGCAAAGACTTTGGGATCGTTAAGGATATCATGGAGACAGGAGCGAACGATGTATATGTTGTCGACAGCGCATTACATGGAGAAGTGCTGATCCCTGCAATCAAAGACTGTATTTTGGAGGTCAATGTGGAAGAAAAGAAGATGCGCGTCCGCCTTTTGGACGGGTTGATCTAGGCTGCCAGATGTTCACAGCGGGAGGAAAGAGATGATGAAATTTCATATTATGACCTTATTTCCGGATATGATCCGCGACGTCATGGGAACCAGCATCATAGGAAGGGCGTCCCAAAAAGGCCTCCTTCACATTGAAGCGTGGAATATCAGGGATTATGCGTTCAATAAGCATAACAGCGTAGACGACTATCCTTACGGAGGGGGCGCCGGCATGCTCATGCAGGCGGAGCCGGTCTACCAGACGTATCGGGCAATCATGGACTCATACGAAGAGAGAGAGAATGCGCCCCGGGTAGTTTATCTGTCTCCGCAGGGAAAGATGTTCAATCAGAGGATGGCTGAAGAATTTTCAAGGGAGGATGAACTGATCCTGCTTTGCGGTCACTATGAAGGAATCGACGAGCGGGTGCTTGAGGAAATCGTCACTGACTATGTCTCTGCAGGAGATTACGTCCTCACGGGGGGAGAGCTTCCCGCAATGATGATGGTGGACGCGATCGCCCGTCTGATCCCGGGCGTACTGCATAATGATGTCTCCGCAGAATTTGAGAGCTTCCAGGACAATCTTCTGGAATATCCACAGTATTCCCGCCCTGAAATCTGGCATGGCAGGCAGGTCCCGCCTATCCTGCTCTCAGGTCATCATGCCAATGTAGAGAAATGGAGAAGGGAACAATCCGTCATCCGTACGGCAAAGTTTCGTCCGGATCTGCTGCCTGACGCCGTGCTTACCTTGGATGAGGAGCGTCTGGCGGAGGCTTACCTTGAAGCGGAAGAACCTGAAAAATAGGATAAACGTTTCAAAAGCAAACATATATGGGAGTGTAAAATAAAGAGATTGTTGACGAAGAGGTTCCGTGTGTAGAACTGTTGTATACAACATTGAATGTCGGCGCAACGAAAAAGGTGGTTGATTTTAAGATGGACGGCGCAGGTTACCATAATCTTGAAAGCGTAGTTGTTTTAAAGTAAACGTAGATAAAGGGGATTGAACAAACCTGGCTTTTGCCAGGTTTGTTTCCCATCGGAAGAATTGCCGTATGAAATACGGAGAGAAGGAGATGCTTATGAAACTTCAACATATGACATGGCCGCAGGTTCAGGAATACTTTTCTACAAATGACACAGTGATTATCGGCGTCGGAAGCTGTGAAAATCATGGGAAGCATATGCCGCTTGGTACAGACGCGCTTGTTCCGGAGAAACTGATCGCGTTAATTGAAGAAAAAATTGAAATTCTTTGCGCGCCGGTAATCCCATTCGGAAGCTGCGAGTATTTTACTGATTTTCCAGGTACTGTATCGCTGGGAGACGAGGTTCTTTATCAGGTTATGCATAAGGTTGCGGAAGGCCTTTATAATGCCGGTGCGCGTCATTTTGTATTTATGAATGGCCATGGGGGAAATATTCCCGCAATCGAACGTGTATGTTATGAGTTGAGTAAAAAGGGTGCGCTTGGCGCGGTTATGAACTGGTGGAGTATGGCTGGTTCTTTTGATCCCGCATGGGCAGGAGGCCATGGCGGCGGTGAAGAAACCGCGGCAATTATGTATATTAATCCGGACTTGATTGACCACAGCAAAATGGAACCCGGTGATATTGAAGATCTAACGCCAGAAATCAAGGCGCGTACGTTAAAGTTGGCAGAGTACAAAGGGGTGCAGGTAACGATTCCAAGAGATTCCCGCAGAATTTGTAAAAATGGATGGGTTGGACCGGATCCAATTGATCAGGCGACCGCTGAGTGGGGCGAGAAAATGTTGACGACGATTGCTGGTTATATTGCAGACTTTACTGTTGAGTTTGCAAAAGCGCCGTTGAA
>CAMNWW010000283.1 GCA_946566415.1 uncultured Lachnospiraceae bacterium
CCCGCTGATCGGTCTTTCTTATCTCCTTCGCCGCGCTCATCCCATCCATCTTCGGCATCTCAATATCCATCAAAAGGATGTCATATACCGGCTCGTACTTGAACACAAACTCCTGCCCGTCCTTAAAATATTCCACGTTAAAATCGATCCCGTACTCTTTTGAATACTGCTCGATATAGCCGCCTACCATATTCCTGAAAAGACCGTCGTCCTCCACAACCGCAACTTTGATCAGCATATCTTTCTCCTCCCGGGCAGATCACCTTTTTGCAATCGTCGGCGCTGCCGTATGGCCGAGAATCGTAAAAAGCAGGTCGTCCGTCTGTATATGCCCTACTTTCGCCTTCGTGCTTAACTGGACCCGGTGCGTGGCGACTGCCGGAAACACGGATTTTACGTCGTCAGGGATCACGTACTTGCGTCCGCTTAGAAATGCTTTCGCCTTCGCCATCGCCGTAAGCGCGATCGTCCCTCTGGGACTTAATCCCATGGCGAGCATTTCCTGCTCCCGGGTAGCTTTCGCCAGACGCGCGATATAATCATAGATCACATCGTCCACATAGATCTTACTAACCATTTCCTGTGCCGCAAGCAGCTCTTCCGCCGAAAAAACGCGCTCCGCCAGGGTATCCGCCCTTCCATACTGGTTCCGTTTCAAGATGTCGATCTCTTCTTTCACCGTCGGATACCCCATCTTCACACAAATCATAAAACGGTCGAGCTGCGATTCCGGGAGAAGCTGCGTCCCGGCGGAACCGGTGGGGTTCTCCGTCGCGATCACGATAAATGGACTGCCCACATTCCGAGTGACACCGTCCACCGTCACCTGCCGTTCCTCCATCACCTCAAGGAGCGCGGACTGTGTCTTCGGCGAGGTCCGGTTGATCTCGTCCGCAAGCAGCAGATTGCACATCACCGCGCCCGGCTGATAGACAAACTTCCCCGTCTCCTTCTGATATATCGTAAATCCGGTCAAGTCCGCCGGAAGCACGTCGGGAGTAAACTGCACCCGATTCGCCTTAAGTCCCATGGCATGGGAAAACGCAAGCGCCATCGTCGTCTTCCCGGTGCCGGGTATGTCTTCCACAAGAACGTGGCCTTTCGCAAGAATCGCCATCATGATCTGCTCAATGATATCCGCCTTTCCGACGACCGCTTCCTGAACCTGGCTGATTACAGCACGCGGCGTGCCGGATGCGGCGGCGTTATTTTTCATTTCATTATAGTGAAGCATATAGATCCCCTCTTTCTATTACAACTACCCCGGCCAGATACAGCGCATCAAAAAATTCTTTCTCTCAACACTTCTACGATACAGTTATGCTGTTTCTGTTTCCTACTGTACCCTATCCCGACCGCCAGAATCCTTCCGGCATACCGCTGTTCCTCTCCTAGTTTTGTCTGAAAACGCATCTCATATTTTCTCTCCTTGATCTGACGAACCGCTTCTTCGGGAGAATGATCTACTTTTAATTCCAAAATAATACAGTCCGCATCCCTGTCTACCTCAGGGTAAAAAATAAAATCTACATATCCGATCCCTGCTCTTTCTTCCCGTTCTACCCGGTACTGATCTCTTGCTGCCAAATATGCCAAATTGACGACCGCTGTCAGTTCTGCTTCACTATTATATTGCAGCAACGGAGTTTCCGTGTCATGGACTAGCTCCAATATCTGCGTCATTGTATCCGTATCGCCCGCTATCGTTGCTTTCAGCATTCGTCCGGACTCATTCGCCAGGCGGTACACGTATCCCAGGGAAGGCTCTCTTTGCAGCATCTCATCAAACCGGTCCATCAGCTCTCTATTGGGAATCCGTACCTTTCCATCCTCATAACTGAGAAATCCGTACACAACCATCGCCGAAAAAATCTCATCCTTTGTCTGGAGATTCATTGTTGTCGCCGCATATTCACGGGCTTTCGCAGAAACAGACACACCAGAAACCATCATGGCGAGGTCGTCCCGAACCGCCGCCACATTATTTTCAATATAATAGTAAATCTCATCATAAGGACCTGCGCTTGTCCAGTAATTTGCAAGCTCATTATACCGTAGAGCCATAACGACAGACCGGGGATTATAGACATACTCTCTGGAAGCTGTCCGGTACCCATTGTACCACTCCTTAAGTCCTTCCGGTGTGATCTGCGGATTATGGCAATTTTCCAAGTATTTTTGATATAGATCATCGACCTCTTTCTGCGTGAATCCAAAATACTCGCTGAATGCCTGTGATTTTGCCATTGTAAATTCCGTAAACATATTCAGTTCAGATCCGCTTGAATATTTTGCGATAGGAAGTATTCCTGTCATATATACAAGCAGCACATACGGCCGATCCTTTAAAAGGCTCCTCAAAAACGCCAGATACGCTCTCTTTTCTTTCTCTGTTATAAACGGCTGGTGAAACAGAAAGTCCCACTCATCCAATACAAATATAAAGCGGGCGGTATTATCCACTGCATAGATATCCATCAGCACATCCACCGCTGATTCTTCCTGCTCCAGCTCTACGTCGGGATACTCCCGTTTCAAATCCTTAATCAGCCTTTTCTCGATCCGGTCTATATATTGTTCATATGTCGTACATTGTCTTGAAATATCATCGAGAGAAATATGAATGACTGCATATTGATTCCGATAGTTTTGATATGCTTCTTTTGTGCTGATCTTTAAAGAGCCGAAAATATCTTCCGCCTCATGCGCTTTTGAGAAAAATGCAGAAATCATATTTGCCATAACCGTTTTTCCAAACCGCCGCGGACGTGTGATGCAAATATAATTCGTCCCTTCTTTTACCAACGGAAACAATTCCTCCAGCAACAGTGACTTATCTACAAAATATGGTTTTTGTCTCTCTTCATCAAGTTGTATCATCTCATAAAGTTTTAATTTTGCACTAGTAATATTATCATATATATGTATCATATATGGAGTTCCAGAATATTGTCTAATATAAATTCCATACTCTTTCAATAAAATATCCCCCCTCTATTTTAATATTATATCATAATTATGTAAACACTGCAAACTTTATATTAATAAAAGACAAGTTTCGACAAAAAATACAAAAATGTTGTGGTAAAATTATAAAAATAATTTTAAGGGGGATTTTATATGAAAAA
>CAMNWW010000284.1 GCA_946566415.1 uncultured Lachnospiraceae bacterium
TATCAGGCCGCGCTGAATAAAGAAGAGCATGTAAAAGATGTCGCTTTCTTCACCACATTGGCAGGCTACATCCACTGGAAGCTGACCGGCAGGAAGGTGCTTGGAGTCGGGGAAGCATCCGGGATGTTCCCGATCGATATTGCAACGGGTAACTGGAATGAACGGATGATCGCCCAGTTCGATGAACGTATTTCTCCAAAGGGGTATCCCTGGAAGCTTCGGGATATTCTGCCGGAAGTTCTTGTCGCAGGCAAGAAGGCAGGAGAGCTTACAGAGGAAGGCGCGAAACTTCTCGATCCCACCGGGACTTTGAAGGCAGGAATCCCGGTATGCCCTCCGGAAGGCGACGCCGGTACCGGCATGGTTGCGACCAACAGCGTAAAAGTGCGTACCGGAAATGTGTCGGCCGGCACCAGTGTATTCGGAATGGTGGTACTAGAAAAGGAGCTGAAAAAGGTGCATGACGAGATCGATCTGGTTACGACGCCGTCCGGAGATCTGGTTGCCATGGTGCACTGCAACAACTGTACCTCAGACCTGAATGCATGGGTAGGAATTTTTAAAGAATTTGCCGAAGCGTTTGGAATCGAAGTAGATCAGAATCAGTTATTCGGGACTTTATACAGGAAAGCGCTTGAAGGGGATGCAGACTGCGGCGGACTTTTGGCGTATAATTATTTATCAGGAGAGCACATTACCGGATTCGAGGAAGGACGCCCGCTGTTTGCGCGTACCCCGAACAGTCACTTCAACCTTGCAAACTTTATGAGGGTAAATCTATTCGCTTCCCTTGGAGTTTTGAAGACCGGCATGGATATCCTTCTGAAAGAAGAGGGTGTAAAGCTGGATGAAATCCTGGGGCACGGCGGACTGTTTAAGACCAAAGGCGTGGGACAGAGCATTCTGGCGGCTGCGCTTAATACCCCGGTTTCCGTGATGGAGACAGCAGGAGAAGGGGGCGCATGGGGCATTGCAGTCCTTGCGTCTTATATGATGAATAAAGAAGATGAGAGCCTGGACAGCTATCTGGCAGACAAAGTCTTTGCCGGACAGGAGGGAAGCCGCATTGAACCGAAACCGGAGGATGTGGAAGGTTTTGAAATCTTTGCGAAGCGGTATCTTAACGGGCTTCCGATCGAGAGGGCGGCAGTGGATTCGCTAAAATGATGCAAACAGTCGTAGCTCCGCAAGGAGCGGAACTGGAGACTCGAAGAGGCGACAGGTGCGTATGTGGCAGAGCAGTTGTGAATAGCAACAGCAAAACATTTTTTACACATCATTTCAATTTGAAAAACGAGACAATAAGGAGGAAAAGAGATGTTAGAAGAGCTGAAACAGGAGGTCTATGAGGCCAATATGCTTCTTCCAAAACATGGTCTGGTGACGTTTACTTGGGGTAATGTAAGCGGAATCGACAGGGAGAAGGGACTGTTCGTGATCAAGCCCAGCGGGGTGGATTACGGCAAGCTATCTCCGGAAGACATGGTAGTTTTGGACCTGGAAGGGAACAAAGTGGAAGGACGGTATAACCCGTCTTCCGATACTGCGACACATTTGGAACTATATAAAGCATTCCCGGATATGGGCGGAATCGTTCATACCCATTCTCCTTGGGCTACAAGCTGGGCGCAGGCTGGAAGAGGGATACCCTGCTACGGGACGACCCATGCGGACTATATGTACGGGGAGATTCCCTGCGTCCGCAACCTAACCAAAGAAGAGATTGACGAGGCCTATGAAAAAAATACAGGGCTTCTCATTGTGGAACATTTCAAAGGGAAGGAATACATGGCGATGCCGGCGGTACTTTGCAAAAATCACGGACCGTTCACCTGGGGCAAGGATGCTCACGAAGCAGTGCACAATGCCGTGGTACTCGAAGAGGTCGCTAAGATGGCGGCAAGATGTGAGATACTCAATCCGCAGGTGAAGCCTGCCCCGCAGGAGCTGCAGGACAAACATTATTATAGAAAACACGGCGCGAACGCCTATTATGGGCAGAACTAGAACTAGAGCACTTAACGAGTCCGAGCCAAAGGCGAAGGACGAGTTTAGAAAACAAGAGCGCAAAAGTAATGAAAAGGAGAGGATAATAATGATAACATGTAAAGATTACAAATTTTGGTTTTGTACCGGTTCACAGGATTTATACGGAGACGAGTGTCTTGCACATGTTGCGGAGCATTCTCAGATCATCGTGAAGGCGTTAAATGATTCTGGTGTGCTTCCTTATGAGATTGTGTGGAAACCGACGTTGATCACAAACGAATTGATCAGGAAGACATTTAATGAAGCAAATACAGATGAGAATTGTGCGGGAGTCATCACCTGGATGCATACCTTCTCTCCGGCAAAATCCTGGATCTTAGGGCTTAAGGAGCTGAGGAAACCGCTTCTCCACCTGCATACCCAATTTAATCGTGAGATTCCTTACGATACGATCGACATGGATTTTATGAACGAGAACCAGGCGGCTCACGGCGACAGAGAGTACGGTCACATTTTCTCGCGCCTGCATATGAACCGTAAGGTCGTGATGGGATACTGGGAAGATAAAGAGACTCAGGAGAGAATCGCATCCTGGATGCGCACGGCGATCGGCGTGATTGAGAGCAGCCATGTACGGGTAATGCGTATCGCGGACAATATGCGGAATGTCGCGGTTACCGAGGGCGACAAGGTGGAAGCACATATTAAATTCGGATGGGAGATCGACGCATATCCGGTTAATGAGATCGCCGAGGCAGTAAAAGCAGTATCTCAGGCTGATATTGATACACTTGTAGAGGAGTATTATGATAAATACGAAATCCTTCTGGAAGGAAGGGATGAGGCTGAGTTCCGCCGTCATGTAGCTGTACAGGCAGGAATCGAAATTGGTTTTGAGAGATTCCTGGAGGAGAAGAACTACCAGGCAATCGTGACACATTTTGGGGATCTGGGCGCGCTTCAGCAGCTTCCGGGTCTTGCGATCCAGCGTTTGATGGAAAAAGGCTATGGTTTCGGCGGAGAAGGAGACTGGAAGACCGCGGCCATGGTGCGGATTATGAAGATTATGACCCAGGGAATGAAAGGCGCGAAAGGGACTTCTTTTATGGAAGATTATACCTACAATCTGATACCGGG
>CAMNWW010000285.1 GCA_946566415.1 uncultured Lachnospiraceae bacterium
AAAATCCAACTTACTACTATTGAGGTGTAAGTAGAAAATTTATGCGGAATTATAGTTTATAATACAAACAGCCAATAAACCATCTATCACTACCCGTAATACCTCTTAATTTAAGATACCATAACCCTATCTATGAATCAAGTTTTTCTTACATAAAATAAGGACTGCATTTCCATCTTTTTGATTGACTTTCCATATCCTTTATAATACTATAATAACAGAAACGAAAATTTCTATATTGAGGGGTTCGGCAGATGCACCTGCCTAAAAAGGTGAAAAATTATCGGGAACTGGATGGTTCCCGTTTTTGTGTGAAGAAAACAGAAAAAGAACCGTTATATCAGGCATCCCTTGATATTCAAAATTAGAACTGTAGGAGGCAACATGGCATCTCGAATCAAAAATATGACCACGGGAAAACCCGGCAAATTGATCTTTACTTTCGCACTGCCTTTAATGATCGGCAATGTGTTTCAGCAATTATATACTGTAGTGGACACCATGGTTGTCGGGAAATATCTGGGCGTAGGCGCCCTGGCGGCCCTCGGGGCTTCGGACTGGATGAACTGGTTGATGCTTGGCATTATCCAGGGGTTCACACAGGGATTCGGTATTCTTATGGCACACGAATTCGGCGCCGGACGCTATGAAAAACTCCGCCGTGTCGTTGGGAATTCCGCGGTTCTTTCTGCGCTTTTTTCCGTACTGCTGATTATTGCCGGTCAGCTTACCGCCCGCCCTGTACTTTTACTTTTACAGACGCCCGCAGACATTCTGCCGGACGCCCTGCTTTACTTAAGAATTATGTTCTTCGGCATCCCGATTGTAATGGCCTACAATCTGCTGGCTTGTACCCTGCGCTCCCTGGGAGACGGGAAAACACCGCTGCAGGCTATGGTGGTCGCCTCCCTCACCAATATCGTGCTGGATCTTATTTTCGTCATGGTCTTTCATTGGGGCATTGCAGGAGCAGCGGCGGCGACTTTGATCGCTCAGCTGGTGTCCAGCCTCTTCTGCCTGTACCACATTGGGAAACTGGAGATTCTTCATCTTACAAGGGATGATTTCCGCCCTCAAATGCAGCTTTTCGTGCAACTATTGAAACTCGGCTCCCCGATGGCGTTCCAGTTCTGCTTCATTTGCGTAGGCGGTATGATTGTGCAGTTTGTAATCAATGGATTCGGCGTTCTTTTTATTGCCGGATTTACCGCCAGCAACAAGCTTTACGGCATTTTAGAGATCGCGGCCACATCCTATGGTTACGCCATGATCACCTATGTCGGCCAGAACCTGGGGGCAAAGGAATACGGCCGTATCCGCCAGGGAATGCGCTCCGCCCTTATCATCGCGTTCCTGACATCCCTGGTTATCGCGGCGGTCATGCTTTTGTTCGGGAAATTTATTCTTGGCTGGTTCATCTCCGGCACTCCCGATGAAATAGAAAAAACTTTGAAAATCGCATACTTTTACCTGGCTGTCATGAGCGTATGCCTTCCTATCCTCTACGTCCTGCATATCGTACGCTCCGCTATCCAGGGAATGGGCAATACCAACCTCCCGATGCTTTCCGGCGTTCTGGAATTTGTCATGCGTACAGCCGTCGCTCTTCTCCTGCCTCTTGCCGTAGGAGAGATCGGTATCTTCTTCGCCGAGACCGCCGCGTGGATCGGGGCGGATATGGTACTGATCCCCAGTTACTTTGCTGTGGCGAAAAAGTGTTTACATAAAGAAAGGAACGCCGATTAGGTAAAAATCCCTTCCATCATTTTTAGTTTCTCCGCAATAAGCGGGCAAAACTCCATCTGCCCTAGTATGTCCCGTTCTAAATTTATCCCCGGCGCTATTTCCGTCAGCATCACGCCGTCCTTTGTCAGCTCAAAGACGGCCCTCTCGGTGATGATCATTCCTTTTTGCTTTCCCTTCTCCCGGAAATAGCGCCCTGAAAAAGTGATCTGTTCCACTTCCCCACAGAATTTCTTGATCTTTCCTTCCCGCACGATTTTCAGCTTTCCATCTTCCTCTTTCACTTCCAGCCCTCCTGTCGTAAACGTTCCAACGAAACAGACTTTCTTGGCGTTTTGCGTAATATTGATAAATCCCCCTGGTCCTGTGATCTTCCCATTATATTTGGAGACGTTGACATTCCCATGCCGGTCGAACTGGGCGCCGCCAAGGCAGGCAAAATCAATCCCTCCCCCGTCGTAATAGTCGAACATATCCGGCTGGCGTAAAATCACTTCCGGGTTATAGGAAGCCCCTGTCCCAAGCCCCGGGGCCGGAACGCCGCCTATCACTCCGGATTCCACGGACATTGTTATATTTCCGATACGCCCTTCTTCATTCAATATCCTGGATACTCCGTCAGGCATCCCGATTCCCAAATTGATAAAATCTCCGTCCTTTACTTCTTTTGCGGCTCTTTTCGCGATCATTCTGCGGATTCCAGGATCCATCGGTTCCATTTCCGCCAGATCAATCCGCGCATCTCCGGACCAAGAGGGTTCAAAAGGCGTATCTAAAGCAAATTGTTGTCTCCCGTTTTCACCGGTTGCCAGAACCAGAAAATCCACCAGATGTCCAGGAACTACTACCTGTTTCGGATGAATCGTACCTTTTCGCACAATTTTCTCCACCTGGGCGATCACAATACCGCCGCTGTTCTTCGCGGCCGCCGCCATCTCGTACTGCTCTAGCATAAGAGCTTCCCTCTCACAGGAAATATTTCCCTCCTCGTCTGCTGTATTTCCTTTAATAACCGCCACATCTACCGGGAACGCCGGATAAAACAGATATTCCTCCCCTCCCAAAGCCAACAGTTCAACCACGTTTTCTCCGGCGCGGTAAGCCGCCTGATTCATTCTTGCGCCTTCTATTCTGGGATCCACGAAGGTATGCAGCCCCGTCCTGGTAATCACCCCTGGTTTTCTTCCTGCGATCGCGCGGAACATCTGAGAGAGCACGCCCTGGGGAACCAGATACGCCGGGAATGCGTCCGCTGCCACAAGAGCGGCTAGTTTCCCCGCCATACTAAGATTCGAGGCGTACAGCCTTCCGACCATCCCTCGATGTCCAAAATGATTGAATCCTCTCCTCTTTCCGT
>CAMNWW010000286.1 GCA_946566415.1 uncultured Lachnospiraceae bacterium
TTGTCATACCGTTCCCCTTTTCCACTGATAAAGTAATTGCTCATCCTATATGTAATAAAACCATATTGCACACTGTTCCGAGCACAATAGACAGCAATGTATTATGTTTCCATCTATAGCTTGCCGCCACGGCAAATACAGAAACTATCTCTGATATTCCGCGGTTTTCCCAGTCTGTTACAACATTTTTCAAACAATACACAACCAATACCGTCATAGTTCCGGCCATCCAGTAACATCTGGAAAAAAGGCGATGAGAATCATCATATCTTCCTTCTCTTTTCCTTTCTCTTCCAATGTCAGATTAACTGCGTAGGTCTCGTCTGTCATGGTATGGATCATATAGGGCATCCTCCGTCCCATATTACGGAATTCCCGGACAAAGGTCAGACTATAAAATGCCTGGCGGCTGTTCATAAAAAACGCCGCCAGGATAATGGTAATGAGAGATTCACCGTCTAAAACCCGCCTCTCCTTCTCGTCTCTGTCTACTCCGTAAACAGAGGTGTCGAGTAATATCTGTCTCCGGTATCCGGCAGTAAAGCCACGATCACCTTGCCCTCATTTTCCGGACGCTTTGCCAGTTCAATCGCCCCATGGAGCGCCGCCCCGGAAGAGATACCGACTAATATACCTTCTTTTTTCGCCAGAAGTTTTGCCGCGCGAAAAGCATCCTCGCTTTCCGCCTTAAATATCTCATCATAGACGTCCGTATTCAGCACCTCCGGTACAAACCCCGCACCGATTCCCTGAATCTTGTGGGCTCCTGCCCTTCCCTCCGACAATACCGGAGAATCCGCAGGCTCCAATGCCACGACCCGGATATCCGGATTCTGGCTCTTTAAATATTCGCCGATTCCGGTCACCGTGCCCCCGGTTCCCACACCCGCTATAAAGATATCTACCTTTCCGTCTGTATCCTTCCAGATCTCCGGTCCGGTCTCTGCTTTATGGACCGCCGGATTTGCCGGATTTACAAATTGCCCCGGGATAAAGCTGTCAGGAATCTCCTTTGCCAGTTCGTCCGCTTTCTCTATCGCTCCCTTCATCCCTTTCGCGCCTTCTGTCAGCACCAGCTCGGCTCCGTATGCTTTCAAGATATTTCTCCGCTCCACGCTCATCGTCTCCGGCATGGTGAGGATGATCCGGTAACCCTTCGCCGCCGCAATGGCCGCCAGCCCGATCCCGGTATTTCCTGACGTAGGCTCGATGATCACAGACCCCGCTTTCAGCAGCCCCTTGCTTTCAGCATCCTCCAGCATCGCCTTCGCGATCCTGTCCTTTACACTCCCAGCGGGATTGAAATATTCCAGTTTCACAAGGACAGTCGCCTTAAGCCCAAGCTCCTTCTCGATATTCACCACCTCAACCAGCGGCGTATTGCCAATCAATCCTAAAGTTCCCTTATAATAATTTGCCATTTTCTTTCTCCTTTCCATCCTCCAAAAATCTTTAGATGCATATTACTACTATTTACCTATTAAGTCAATAGGTTTATATGTTTTTATTGATTTTATTTTTATTCAAGGGTATAATCAAGAAAATATCAGGAGGAATGTTTTATGATCTCAACAAAAGCACGCTATGCACTTAGAGCACTAATTGACCTTGCACAGAATCAGGAAAGCGGTTTTGTTCCGTTAAAAGAAATTTCAAAGCGTCAGGATATTTCCGAAAAATATCTGGAGATTATCCTGAAAGCCCTTGTAAAAGGCAATATTTTAAAAGGACTTCGAGGGAAAGGAGGGGGCTACCGCCTTACCCGTGCTCCGGAAGAATATACGGTAGGGGAGATCATCGAACTGACAGAAGGACCGCTCGTACCAGTCGCCTGCCTGCTGCCGGACGCTGAGAACTGCCGCAGACAGGCGGACTGCCTGACTCTTCCGCTATGGAAAAAATACGATTCACTGATTCACGACTTTTTCTATAGCATAACCCTGGATGATTTAATCAATAAGCGCCTGTAAGATAACAGAAGAAGGGTGCAGAAAATTCTGCGTTACCTTATCGCATCCTTCATGGACTTCACATATTCTCCGATATACTTCGGCGCCTCTCTGCCGTATCTTTCAAGAAATTTGATGATTGCAGACCCGACGATCACGCCGTCGCAGATACCGGCCATCTTCTCCGCCTGCCCGGGCGTGGATATCCCAAAGCCAACGGCGCAGGGAACATCCGTACTCTCCCGTACCATCTTGACAATCGAGTCAAGGTCTGTCTTAATCTCGCTCCTCGTCCCGGTCACGCCAAGGCTCGAGACGATATAGAGAAACCCTTCTGCCTCTCCGGAAATCATTTTGATACGGTTTTCAGATGTCGGCGCGATGAGCGAGATCAGGTCAACACCGTATTTGCGGCAAAGCGGCAGGAATTCTTCTTTCTCTTCATACGGCAGGTCAGGCAGTATCAGTCCGTCAATCTGGATATCCCTGCAGGCAGAGATGAATTTTTCCGCCCCGTAAGAAAACACCACATTTGCGTATGTCATAAAGACCATCGGAACTTTCACATCCAGACGGAGCTCGCGGACAAGCCCGAAAATCCCGTCTGTAGTCACGCCCCCTTTTAGCGCCCGGAGATTCGCCCCCTGGATCACCGGGCCTTCCGCGGTAGGATCGGAGAACGGAATGCCAAGCTCGATCAGATCAGCGCCGTTTTCCACAGCCGAACGGACCGCCGCGGCGGTAGTTTCCAGGTCGGGGTCGCCGCAGGCTATAAATGGACTAAATGCCTTCCCGTTTTCAAATGCTTTCCTTATATTACTCATGGATATCCTCCCCTCTGTAGCGTGCAATAGCGGCACAGTCCTTGTCGCCTCTGCCCGATATTGTGATTACGATAATTTTCTCTTTATCCATAGCCGGTGCAAGTTTCATGGCATAGGCCACGGCATGGGCCGATTCAATCGCCGGAATGATTCCTTCCGTCTTTGCAAGATACTCAAACGCATCGACCGCCTCATCATCGGTCACAGGAACATACTCTGCCCTGCCTGTATCGTGCAGATGTGCGTGTTCCGGCCCGATGCCGGGATAGTCAAGTCCCGCGGAGATGGAATAGACAGGAGCAATCTGACCGTATTCATCCTG
>CAMNWW010000287.1 GCA_946566415.1 uncultured Lachnospiraceae bacterium
CCGCCTAACAAATAAGGCAGCGCGACCGTCACGCGGTCGGGAATCAGAATGCAAACGAAGCCTATGATTGGAAACAGATAACATACAATCTTCTGAATCGTCCGGATCATCATCATTCCTCCATATTCCAAAATCATTTTCGCCGATTGCAAAATCCGACACCCTTTGATAAAATAAACTTGATTTTAAATCATATGAAAAGGGGGTAATCGGTCTGAATCGCACAAAAGACGCCATAGCGATTGCTTTTTTAGAACTTTTAACGCAACGCCCGTTAAACAAAATCACCGTAAAAGATATCGTTGATCGATGCGGTATCAACCGCAACACGTTTTACTATCATTTTGAAGGAATCCCTTCGCTTTTGGAACAGACGGTAAAGCACATGACGGATCAAATCATTCAGACCTACTCCAGATTTGGTTCTCCTATAGATTGTATTGTTCCTTTTGTTCAATACTGTACCGACCATAAAAAGGCAATTTTGCACATCTATTGTTCCGTCCAGCGAGAAGTTTTCCTGACCTATCTGGATCGCGCCGCCATGTATATTGTCAGTCAGTATGTCGAGGTTGCTACCGCAGACTTATTCTCCTTCGAAAGTCATAAGAAAGAGAAAGAGCTTCTAATTCGATATTATAAATGTACTCTCGTCGGCAGTCTTTTGGACTGGTTGGACGCGAAAATGAGCTACGATTTGCTGGAGGCTGTAGAGAACATTTGCAAGCTGTTTGCCGGTTCCGGAAAGAGGGCATTTTTAAAGTGCCTGGAAATAGAATAGAATAATACGGATTTCGAAAGAAGCGCCGCATCTGCCGGAGCTTCTTTCGATTTGCCGGTTCTGAAAGTCAAAGTGCCTACAAAAGAGGGGCCAACAGACGAAGGATATCCTGAAAGAACTCCTTGACAGGATTGCTCCAGCAGTCATCCGAAAAAATCTGCTGACAGTCCTTCAGCGTATTTAAAAAATCTTCTTTGACCTGCATCACCGCGCTGCTTTCCACCATCCATACGCCACATTCAAAGTGAAGGTATAGGCTCCGAAAATCCAAATTTGTCGTTCCTACCGTAGCGGTTCGGTCATCGGATACGAAGGTCTTGGAATGAATGAAACCCTTGGAATACTCGTAAATTTTCACGCCCCCGCGGATCAATTCCCTATAATAGGAACGGGTCGTCATGTGGATCAACACCTTATCCCAGATGTGCGACGTGATAATACGGACATCCACTCCGCTTTTCGCAGCCAGACACAGCGCGGATATCATGCTGTCATCTACGATCAAATACGGCGTGGTAATATAAACGTAGTCCCTGGCGTGGTTCAGAATCTGCATATAGACATGCTCGCCCACATTTTCATCGTCCATGGGACTGTCTGCATAAGGTTGGACAAATCCATCGGTGACGGTGGGACATTCTCCGTTCTTCCAGGGATAAAAATCTTCAAAACATTCCTTGTGCTTTGTACAAAGCTGCCACATTTCCAAAAACATCTGAGTCAAGCTCCAAGCGGCCTTGCCCTCCACCATAATGGCCGAGTCTTTCCAATATCCGTGCTTCTCTATGATATTGGCGTATTCATCGGCCATATTCATACCGCCGGTAAACGCTATCTTTCCATCAATGGACGTGATTTTTCTGTGGTCGCGGTTATTCTGTATGACGGAGAGAACCGGGCGGAAGGGGTTGAATACCATACATTTGATTCCATACTCCCCGAGCTGTTTTCTGTAATCCTTGGGCAAAGTCAAAAAGCAGCCGATATCGTCGTAAATCACGCTGTTCCAGATGACGCCCTCTTCAACGATGAAATACTCCATGAAAATATACTTTTGCGCTTTCCTCAACTGAGCCAAAAATGATTCCACAAACTGCTCCCCGGATGAAAAGTAACAGGTATTCGTAGCATCGAAAATCGGAAAACCGGCAAATTCCTGTAAATAGCGAATCTGTGAAAGATGCTGCGGGACCGTTTCCACGGCCTGTTCATAGGCATCTCCCGGCAGCCGGTATAACGCCCTGTTCTACTGTTCAATTTCAGAAATCGCCTTACTGAACCGCTTTGTCGAAGACTGAAAGTGATACAGAAGGTAAAATGCACCACCGAATACCGGAAACAGAAGCGTTAAAAAAACCCATGTCACCTTATTCGCGCCTTTGTCCTTGCGCGATATCACATAAAACACAATCACAACACTCAGAAAACGAAGCAGAATGCGGACAAGCTCGACCATCAGGTCGTCGCTGCTGATAGCATAAACGATAAAGAACGCCTGCAAAACCAAAAGCAAAATAGCGGCAATCCGCCTGCGCAGCAGTTCCCGAAACCACGTTCGTTTCATAACTTGACACCCACGAAAACGGTAAAGCTACAAGCAGACTCTCCCAAAATATCCCTCGTCATCGATCCTGACCCTCATGTAATCCCCCTGTTTTTTCCTTCTCTGCCCGGCGTACGGCCCACAACCGCTCCGCTTCAGGCGCCCAGCTTGCGGCGTATCTATCGCACTTACTGCAAAGGTGCTCTGCCGTCTCAGGGGACATGGGGTCTGTGGAGTGAGCATTGCAATCGGCTACCATCTTCCGCAGGCGTTCCGGATTCTCCAGCATGGGACAGGGGCGCAGCATATTATCGTTGAAGGGCATGTTATCGTGATATGCCATAAATATGGGACTTTGCAGAGCCTCCAGCAACGTGCAATCCCTTATATTAGCATTGGCGTAGTGGATAAATACGCAAGGATCCACATCGCCGTTGGCATTGATATGGAGATAGCGTTTTCCTCCTGCGATACATCCGCCCACATATTCAGCGTCATTCTGAAAATCCATGGCAAATAGAGGCTTAACGGCTCTTAGGTGCCTAATGCGATGATACACCGCCTCCCGCTGTGCCGGATCGGGCAGCAACTTTAGCGCGGCATCGTTTCCCACAGGCATGTAGTGGAAATACCATATGAAATAAGCGCCCATCTCAATGAGGCTGTCATAGTATTCCTCCGAGGTGATCGTCTCATAGTTGACGCTTGTATAGCAGGAAGAAATACCGTACAACAACTTCTTCCTATGC
>CAMNWW010000288.1 GCA_946566415.1 uncultured Lachnospiraceae bacterium
AAATCAGTGATTTAGGGCTTGACATTATAGGAAGGAATATGTATTTTATCTTCCAAAAAGAAAAAGCCATTTCTGGCTGACCCTAAATTTTTGAAATACAAAGGTTTTACCGTTTGCGATGAAGCAGATAATGGTATTCAGTTATGGTACTTGTCATTTACACAAAACGATCCTTTGCCGAAATTCAAAGAGTGTGCAAAACACCCTCATATTGAAGAAACAGGATACGTTTTGTATTATACCACCCAATGCCCATATAATGCGAAATATGTTCCTATTATAGAAGAGGTGGCGAAGGAGAAGGGGGTGCAGTTCAAGACTATTCATTTGCAAAGCAAAGAAGAAGCTCAAAACGCACCTACTCCAATTACAACTTATGCTCTATTTTACGACGGAGAATATTTGACAAATGAGCAGATGAATGATAAGAGGTTTTTAAAGCTTTTATCAAAAGAAAGGTAACAGTGAGTGTCATGAACGACGTCGCTTGCCATAACACGATATTTGTCGTATAATAGGAGTACTTGGCGAGGTATTGCACGAGCCTAGTACGAGTAACCCCTGTGGGGTAATAGGAGTACTTGGCGAGGCGCTTCGCGTTCGCCTGATACGAGTAACCCCCGTGGGGTAATAGGAGTACTTTGAAGCGGATGGTTAGGGAGGGATGACGTATAGGAAAGAAAATTTTAAAACTGGCGGCTGTTAATTTGGGAATTGTGATTGCGGCAGTTATACTCTATTCCCCTGGTCTTCTGTGCCTAAGAATTACGGATTACAGTATTTTCCGGGCAGGAATGTCCGTGATCGCGGCGCTTGCGTTGATCAGTCTCTTTTTTGCGGCAAATATACATTTCTTAAAAGAACCGAAGAAAAAACCGATTGAGATAGATAAGATCACGGATTTGGATAAAGCAAAATCAATTCTAAAAAGCTATGGGGACAGCCGGTTTTTTGGGAATTTTTCCAGAACAGCTTCCGGGCAGCTCGACAGGATTTTGAAATGCAGGAATCGGCTTTCCGGGATTTTGGAACAGAAGTTTACAGAAGGCAGCATGAGCTGGGACAAGTTTAACAGCGTCGCGCTGGCGGCAGAGTCCTCGGCCATAAGGAATGTGGTGGCCATGGCGAACAGGATGCAGCTTTTTGACGAGGCGGAATATGCAAAGCTCCAGCATTACCGGGAGGACGATATACCGGACGATATACAGGAAGAGCAGATCCGGCTGTACCAGAAAAATTTTGACGCGGTGAAATCTACGATCGCACTGAATGAGAAAATTCTGCTGAAGCTGGACGCTCTGTCAATGGAACTTGCTACTTCACAAACGGGGAACAATGAAGAGCTGAACAGCGATCTTCTGGGAGAGATCGAGAAACTAATCGATGAGACAAAGTATTATCAGTAAAACTAAGGATGGAGGCTATATGAATAAGAAAATTGTAGGAATTTTAGCGGGAGTCATTGTGCTGGTCTGCGCGGCGGTATTCGGCGGTATTTATCTGACGCGTAATATCGGGAAATCAGAAAAGGTCATTTCACAGGAAAGTGCAACTCGGCAGTTAGAGAAGATGGTGGACCGGATCGATCCGAATATGGGAACGCCGGTCAAGTCTCCGATCGAGTATGACGCTGTCGAAGATGAGGCGGATGAACTTCCGGATATCGATACCTGCGAGATCGGGACGGCTGCAGAAACGGAGCTGTATGCAGAAATCTATTCTTCTCCGGAAAAGGCAGGGACCGGCACGGACGGCTGGCTCTGTGAGATGGCGGAAGAGTTCAATCAGCAGGGATATGAAGTGGGCGGTCAGAAAGTATCTGTCCAGGTGCGGAAAGTCAACAGCGGACAAGCCTTGGACTATATCGCTACAGGCAAGGCAGTCCCTGAAGGATTTGCTCCCTCCAGTATGCTTTGGGTGGACATGCTGAATGCAAAAGGCGTGGAGACGGAGACGATCTCGGAGAGTATGGCGGGCAATGTGGCAGGAATCCTGCTTTCTGATAAAACTTATAAACAGATCGTAGATAAATACGGGAGCGTGGATCTAAAAGCTATCACTGAGGCGACAGAGGCAGGCGAATTTGCGATGGGATACACGAACCCATTCGCCAGCAGCGCGGGCTTAAATTTCCTGATCTGCACGCTGGAGCGCTATGATCTGGCAAATCCTCTGTCTGACACGGCAATAGAAGGCTTCCAGAAATTCCAGAAAAATGTTCCTTTCGTGGCATTGACGACTATGCAGATGCGGGACGCCGCGGAAAATGGTTCGCTGGATGGATTTATCATGGAATACCAGTCCTATGTCAATGATAAGACACTGTCCGGGAATTATAAATTTACGCCTTATGGATATCGGCATGACAATCCCCTTGTAAGCGTGGCGTCTGCAAGCCCGGAGAAAAAGGAGATTCTGCAGATGTTTGCAGAGTACTGTGCTTCGGAGAAGTCAAAAAAGAGAGCCGACGAATACGGGTTTAACGGAATGCCGGATTATAATTGTGAATATGGAACGGTTTCCGGGGAAGTGCTCGTCTCCGCCCAGAAACTATATAAGACGAATAAGGATACCGGCCGGCCGGTGATCGGCGTATTTGTGACAGACGTATCGGGAAGTATGTCGGGAGAGCCTCTGGCGGCGCTCCGCGCTTCACTGATCAATAGTATGAAATATATCAATACAGAGAATTATATTGGGATGGTGAGTTACTCGGACCAGGTGACTATTGAACTTCCGATTGATCAGTTCACCTTAGAACAGCAGACCCTGTTCAAGGGGGCTGTGGAGAACCTGTTCGCTACCGGAGGAACGGCCACATTTGACGCGATATGCGTTGCACTAAGCATGATCAATGAAAAAATGGCAGAATATCCGGATGCAAAACCGATGATCTTTGTCCTTAGCGACGGGGAAACGAATGTGGGATACAATTTAAGCGAAGTGCGCGACGTTCTGGGAGGAATGAGAATACCGGTCTACACGATCGGCTATAACGCGGACTTGGAAGCTTTGCAGAGTATCAGCTCGGTTAACGAGGCGGCAAGTATCGACGCGTCTACGGACGAT
>CAMNWW010000289.1 GCA_946566415.1 uncultured Lachnospiraceae bacterium
AGACCGGAAGGTATTCTCCTGGCCTTGATTCTTCCACCACCGCATATTTCCAGCGGCAGGGATGGGTGCAGGCTCCATGGTTGGCGTCGCGTCCGGTAAAATAATTGCTGAGCAGGCATCTCCCGGAATAGGAAATACACATAGCCCCCTGGACAAACGTCTCAATCTCCAGCTCATCAGGGATATGCTCCCGGATTTCCCGGATTTCCTTAAGCGTCAGCTCCCTGGCGGACACTACGCGCTTTGCGCCCTGGCGGTGCCAGAAACGGTAAGTGCCGTAATTTGTATTATTTGCCTGCGTACTGATATGGACCTCAATTTCAGGACAGATTTCTTTCGCGAGATCAAACACTCCCGGATCAGCGATAATGAGTGCGTCCGGCTCGATCTGCTTTAGCTCTCCCAAATAAATGCGCACGCCCTCCAGATCGGAATTATGCGCCAGGATGTTGACGGTCACATAGACCTTCACACTGTGAGCATGGGCAAATGTGATCCCCTCCTGCATTTCTTCCATGGAAAAGTTCTTTGCTTTTTCACGCAGCCCGAACGCTTCGCCGCCGATATATACCGCGTCCGCGCCGAATATCACCGCTGTCTTTAATACCTCCAGGCTGCTTGCCGGAACCAGAAGCTCCGGATATCTTACCCTATCCATCCTCTCACTCTCCTACATTGTAACAGTTCAGCCATACAGCTCGATTCGGCTGCGTTGCAGCCATTATCGCTGCTACGCAGCTAGAATCTCGCTTATGTCAGAACGCCATATGGCGGCTTGGTAACTTGTCCGCCTTGTGAGCAAACTCCCATGCGGACAAGCTACCAAGCGCCGCATGGCTGAACTGTTACCCTAAAATCTTTACACTCAAGGCTGCGCCGTCCCCCAGCGGGACGATTGACGTCTCCAGCTCAGGATGATGTTTCAGCGTGTAGAGATACTCGCGCATCCTGCTGTGAATGGTACGGTCCCTTCTCTCCACGGCAAACCGGGACTGGATGATCTCCCCGTCCTGAAGCACATTATCCGACAGAAGGATGCCGCCCGGCGAAAGCAGACGCAGAACTTCCGGAAAATAGGCCATATATTGTCCTTTTGCGGCATCCATAAAGATAAAGTCATACGGTCCGTTAAGTTCAGGGAGCACGTCCATAGCGTCCCCTTCCAGCAGAGTAATTTGCCCGTCCCTTCCTGCCCGTCTGAAATTTGCGCGCGCTTCCTGGATCCGCTTTTCATAGTTCTCTATGGTAGTAATCCTTGCGTCTTCCGATACATATTCGCTCATCAAAATCGCAGAAAAACCTACCGCCGTCCCTACTTCCAAAACACGGCCCGGCCTTTGAATCCGCAGTAAAACCTTCAGAAAGCTCTGCATCTCCTTGCGGATGATCGGTACATGATCTGCAAGAGCCTCTTTCTCGATCTCTTCCAGAATCTTACTGTTCTCCTGTTCTAGTGAATGCAGATAGGAAGTCAGCCTTTCCTCTACTATCATACCGTCTTCCCTCTATACATCCATGATGATCGGAAGGATCATCGGTCTTCTCTTCGTCCTCTTCCAGATAAACTCATTCATCGTGTCACGTATCACTAATTTGATCTTGCTCCAGTCCACATGCTTGCCTGTAAGACATTTTTCCACTGCTTCCGTCAAAATGCTGCGTGCTTCCTCCATTAAACTCTCAGACTCACGCACATAGACAAATCCTCGGGAAACGATGTCCGGACCTGCCAAAAGCTGATTCGTCTTCTTTTCCAGGGACATAACTACAATGAGTATTCCGTCTTCCGCGAGATGCTGTCTGTCCCTTAAGACAATATTGCCTACGTCTCCCACACCGAGTCCGTCCACCAAAATCTCGCCCGTATGCACTTTGTCCACAACTTTTGCCCCGCTGTCATCCATCTCAAGCACATCCCCTGACTGAATGATGAATACATTCTCCTTCGGGATTCCAAGGGATTTAGCCAATGCGGCGTTTGCTTTCCTATGCCTGTACTCCCCATGGATCGGTATCGCGTATTTGGGCTTTACCAAAGAATAAATAAGCTTCAATTCTTCCTGGCAGGCATGTCCGGAAACATGCGCGTCCTGGAAAATAACGTCTGCTCCTTTCGCCGACAGTTCATTGATTACATTCGAGACTGCTTTTTCATTGCCCGGTATCGGGTTAGAACTGAAAATAATCGTATCCCCAGGACGAATCGAAATCTTCTTGTGAATGTCCGCCGCCATCCTGGAAAGAGCCGCCATGGATTCTCCCTGGCTTCCCGTTGTAATAATCGTCGTCTTTTCCGGCGGATAATTCCTAAGCTGGTCGACCTCAATCAATGTATGGTCAGGCACGTCCAGGTATCCCAGTTCGGATGCGACGGATATGATGTTCACCATGCTCCGTCCCTCCACGACGACTTTCCTCCCGTATTTGTAAGAAGAATCAATGATCTGCTGTACACGGTCCACATTGGAAGCAAAGGTTGCAATGATGATCCTGGTATTGGAATGCTCCGCAAATATCCGGTCAAAGGTAACTCCCACGGTTCTTTCTGATTGGGTAAATCCCGGTCTTTCCGCGTTGGTACTGTCTGACATCAAGGCAAGCACGCCCTTCTTCCCTATCTCCGCAAAACGCTGCAGATCAATCGCATCGCCGAACACCGGCGTATAGTCTACTTTAAAATCCCCTGTATGCACTACGATCCCCGCCGGAGAATAGATCGCGAGGGCGGACGCATCCTGGATACTGTGGTTCGTCTTGATGAACTCAATCCGAAACTGCCCCAGATTGATCGACTGACCATGGCGCACCACCTTACGCTTTGTAGAGCGAAGCAGGCCGTGTTCCGTAAGCTTTCTTTCAATAATGCCCATGGTCAGCTTCGTCGTATAGATCGGAAGATTCATCTCCTTAAGCACATAGCACAAAGCGCCGATATGGTCCTCGTGTCCATGAGTAATGACAAAGCCTTTTACTTTTTCTATATTATTTTTTAAATATGTCACATCCGGGATCACCAGATCGATCCCCAGCATGTCGTCCTCCGGGAACGCCA
>CAMNWW010000290.1 GCA_946566415.1 uncultured Lachnospiraceae bacterium
TCTTCGGCGTCTCTTTCCAAACCGTCAATCGAACTGGATACCTTTAACTCCAGAATAAACGCCCTTCCCCTGAGGGAAGGGCTCCTCACCATAATATCGGAGCGTCCGTTTCCTGATTCCCGGTTAGATTTCACCAGGTAATTCTCGCCATCTGCATCCGAATACAGATCATACAAAAATTTAATCACACTCCACGGATTATAAACTTCAGTATCTCCAAACAAATACCCGTCATACCATTCTTTCATGGCCGGAAAACGGCTTTCCACTTCGTAATAGGACATCATTTTAAGAACTTCTTGTTCTGTAAATCCAAAATGCTCGCTGTATCTTTTATCCAGCACTGATATAATATTCAGATGATTCAGTCCGGTAAATATACTCTCCTTTGAAATTCGCAGACACCCGGTAATGACGGCAAACTGTAAATATTGATTCGTCTTTAAAGCCGCTTCAAACAACGAACGGATAAATCCGTCCAGATAAAATATTAACAGATAGAACTTCCCAAGACCTTGGCGTCTTCCAACTCTTTCTTTCCTTCAATATCCCCGATATTCATCACACCGCCGCATAGGACTTTCCCAAGACTCTTCCATCCCAGATGCCTCTCCAGGCGGTCATACCAGTATTCACTTTCTTCAAATCCATATCCTTCCGCCGCCATGAGCAGGACACTTTCCTTTTTCGGATTACGGTAATCCGGGTCGCATTCCGCAACAGCAAACAGACGGTCAAACGCACTTTTCAACTGCCCGCTGATCGTCCAATAATAAAGCGGCGAGGCAATGACAACGATATCGGCTTCTTTATAGACCGGATAAATTTTGTCCATGTCATCCTTCTGCACACAAGGGCATTCCGGGTTCTTTCCTCCCCCGAAACAACCCATACAGCCATGGATATTCATATCTCCAAGGAAAAATTCCGTGACACTGTTCCCTGCGCTTTTGGCTCCATTTGCGAAAGCCGCTGTCAGAGCTGACGTATTTCCCTTTTTCCGCGGACTTCCATTTAAGATTATGATTTTCTTACTCATAACGCCCTCCTTCTAAATCGCTTTAAATCGCCTCTGCCAGTTCCGCTGCTTTTTTGCAGCCATCTGTCTTTTCGATATCTCCCGGCTCCAAGACGCCCGGAACCAAAACTTCTCCGACCATTTTCCATTTATTCAGCGCGGCGGTTCGCTCGATCGGGATACGCACGCCGTCCATAACGGACATATCTTCCTCTTCACAGCAAGTGATAAGAGCGCATTCTTTCCCGCTGATATCTTTTCCTCCTACGACAAAAGAGAAAATGCGGTCGATAACACCTTTGATTTGAGCCGGAATCGAATACCAATAAACCGGCATTGTAAAGACAATTGCATCCGCTTCTAAAATTGCCGGCGCTATCGTATTAAAATCATCGTCAAAAGAACAGGCCTTTCCGGTAGAAAAACAGGTCATGCATGCCCTGCATCCCCCGACGTTTTTCATTGCCGCGTCGAAGCGTGTGACAGTATGTCCCTTCTTCTTGGCCGCCTCGATAAATGCATCGGTCATTGCAAAGCTGTTTCCATTTTTCCGCGGACTTCCGGTGATAACAACAATTTTCTTACTCATGTTCAAATCCTCCTGATTTTTGTATTTGGTTTTAAAATATGTAAGATTGACTTCTCTTACTTTCTGTACTATAATTCTATCTTGAATAAAACAAAAAACAAGTACGCACATTAAAGTGCGATACTATCATTCAAGTTTGATACTTACCTTAAGGAGAGTGATATACATGAGTATTGAATGTATTGAAAATGCCAGACTGGAAGATACTGGTTTCACCTACACGATGTCTTTAATACAGGGAAAATATAAGATGTTTATTTTGTATGCGCTGATGGGTTTCGGCGTCGTACGTTTTAATGAGATGAAAAAGTATATCGGAAGTATTTCTTATAAGACACTCAGCTCTACGCTGAAAGAGCTGGAGGCTGACGGGCTGGTTCACCGGGAAGAATATCCGCAGATACCTCCGAAGGTAGAATACAGCCTGACGGAAAGGGGCAAATCCCTGATCCCTATTCTGGATCAGATGTGTACATGGGGAGAGGAACACAGGGGGAAATAATCCCCCATCATCTTTCCTTTTTTGTTTATACACATGAATCTCACCACCAATGTCCTTTTTACTCACCTGCTGAAACCTTCTATAGCCCCTCCCCCCTTCTCAGATCGGTGTTTCTCGTCTACGGCCATGGAATCAAAAAAATTCCCCTCTTTCACTGCCTCTTCATATATTTCTAAAGGCAGTACCATTTCGCTGTATTTATAAATATCCTGCCGCAAAAGATGAAACAAATCGCGTAACAATTCAAAATCTTTTCTCTCAGGGGATTGCTATCTTTATTACATCGTGATATAATATATTTAGTAATACTAAGTATATTAAACGGGGTGACAGAGCTGAACGCAAAATACGAGACTCAGATGAAAAAGGGTGTTCTGGATATGCTGGTCTTAAAGCTCTTGGAAGAAGACGCAAAGTACGGGTATCAGATCATCAACGAATTAAGTGAAAAAAGCAACGACCGTTTCCTGCTTAAAGAAGGAACCTTATATCCCATCCTCTACAGGTTAGAGGACGATAAATATGTGGAAAGCCGCTGGAGTGAAGCCTCAGGAAAGAAAGTTCCGAGGAAATATTATGTGATTACAGACGCAGGAAGGAGCGCTTTGAAAGAGATCCAGGCATTATGGTCAGACATTAACCGTAGCGCCGCAATGATTATGGAGGGGCAAAAGAATGAATAGGTATATCAATCAAATCATCGGAAAATTAAAATGTTCCAGGAGAAAAAGAAATGAGATCAAGAAACAACTTCTCTCCGAGTTCACCTCCGGACTTGAAGACGGCAAGACCGTCCAGGAAATTATAGATCAGATTGGGCTTCCCAATGAGGTTGCCGACGAATTTAACAATAATTTTTCCGACAGCGAATTCAAAAAGCACCGGAACGAAACCCTGCTTGCCGTACTTATCGTCATCGTTTTGATCATC
>CAMNWW010000291.1 GCA_946566415.1 uncultured Lachnospiraceae bacterium
GACTGCTTCGTGGAGATCGACCATCCGATTATCGAGCTGGGGCTTCCGAAAATCGGCGAGGTGGAGAAGGCGATCGGGGAGAACTGTGCGAGGCTGGTAAAAGACGGCGATACCCTGCAGCTTGGAATCGGGGCGATCCCGGATGCGGTCCTTCTGTTCCTGAAGGACAAGAAGGATCTGGGGATCCATTCGGAAATGATCTCCGACGGCGTGGTGGAACTGATCGAGAGCGGCGTGATTACGAACGCAAAGAAAAATCTCCATCCCGGAAAGACGGTGGTGACCTTCCTCATGGGTACGAAACGGCTGTACGATTATGCGAACGACAACCCAGGAGTAGCCATGTATCCGGTGGATTATGTAAACGACCCGTATGTGATCGGGCAGAATGACAATCTGGTGTCCATCAACTCCTGCGTCCAGGTCGACCTGATGGGTCAGGTGGCGTCCGAGAGCGTAGGGCTGATGCAGATCAGCGGCATCGGCGGGCAGGTAGATTTCGTGCGGGGAGCGCATCTGAGTAAGGGAGGACGTTCCATTATCGCGATTTCCTCTACCGCGGCAAAAGGAAAGGTATCCAAGATTGTACCGCTTCTGGATGCAGGGGCGGCGGTGACGACCTCGCGGACGGACGTGGACTATGTCGTAACAGAGTACGGGATCGCAAAACTCCGGGGAAAGACCCTGCGGGAGAGAGCAAAAGCATTGATTCAGATTGCGCACCCGGATTTCAGGGAGGAACTTGCGGATGCATTTGAGGCACGGTTCCACCGCAAATATACAGAATAACAGAAGATAGGGGTAAAACCCTTGCACATATCCATTTTGTTACATTTCAGGACCGCCCTGACAGATTCTTGTATTCTGGCGGGCGGTCCATCCTCCAAGGAAAGGAAGAAAGAAGGATGAATCAGGCATATCAGGAAATTGACGGGATATTGGAGAGGTATGTACGGCCTCAGTTAAAAGCACACGGAGGAAATGCGGAGCTGGCGGATATCAGGAATGGGATCGCTTATGTGAGGCTGACGGGCCACTGCAGCGGCTGCCCTGCGGCAAAGTATACGCTGGAGAGCCAGGTGAAGGAGCAGGTCGCAGCGCACACAAAGCTGGTTCATGACGTAAGGCTTCAGGAAGAAGTGAGCCAGGAGTTGTATGATTTTGCAAAGGCGATATTGAGGAAAGGGAAATGAAGATTGGAGTGAAATACTGTGGGGGATGTAACTCACATTATGATAGAAAAGCAGAGGTAGAGAAGATGGAAAGGCGGTTTAGTAAAATTCACTTCGAGCCTGCAGTATATCAAGAAGAATATGACGGAATCCTTTTGGTCTGTGGATGCAGACGGGCCTGTATCAGGAATTACCGGAGCGAAGGCGCAAGAGCGTATCTTCTGCTCCAGGAAGAGAAGGATTTTGAGGAGATAGATTTTGAAGAGATGAAGAAAGCGTCCAAATGATGAAAAGGAATTCGGAAGGGAGGGGGACGGATGGATGCACTTTCTGGAATCGGGGTGGCGGGAGTGCTTATTTTGATGGCGATGCTGATCTTTAAGAGGATTTCCCCGATGGCTGCAGGACCGGCCGCAGTATGTATCGTATGTCTGACAAGCAGGATTTCGCTTATGGATGCGCTTACAGACACCTATCTGCATGGAGTAGCCGATTTTTTTGTGTCTTATTTTCCTATATTTTTCCTGGGAAACTTATTGGGAAGTATTTATGAGATGAGCAAAGCGGCGAGGAAAACAGGGCAGATTATCGCGAAGATATTCGGGGCAAAGAAGGTGAGGAACTGTATGACGGCCTGTCTGATCAGCGCGGCGGTCATGAGCTATGGGGGAATCAACAGTTTTGTGATTATATTCGCGGTCTATCCGATTGCGCTGCGGCTTTTTGAGGAGGCGGATATCCCTGCGAACCTGCTTCCGGGAATCGTGTGCGGGGGGATGTGGACGTTTGCCATGACAGGGCCCTTCACGCCGCAGATACCGAATATTTTGTCCATGGAAAACCTTGGCACAACGTCCTATGCAGGGATGATTCCAGGCATTGCGGCGTCCTTGGCGATGGCGGTTCTCATCGTGGCTTATATGACGTTTGCCGCGAACAGGTGTAAAGCCAAAGGGATGCATTTTGTAAAGCCGAAGGGGGATACGGAACAAGGGGAGGAGAAAAGTCCTTCGGGAATAGCGGGATTTTTGCCCCTGATTTTGGTGATCGTTGGTTTTAACTGTACCGATTGGGGGATACTGGCGTGGCTGGTGATCGGAATTTTTGTCGCTTTGATTTTGCAGTTCCCGTATCTGGATAAGAAAAGGCTGGTAGAAAAATTGAACCAGACGGCAAGCGAGGCAGTCCTGGTAAATATGAATACGGCGGCGATCGTGGGATTCGGCGCGGTGACTGGACTGACGCCGTTTTACAGAGGGCTCGTAGAATTTTTGGCGACGGTACAGGTCAATCCCTATGTGACGGCTGTGCTGGCGTCGAATCTGTGCGCTTGTGTCTTGGGGTCTTCTTCCGGGGGACTTGCGCTGATGTATACCTCTTTGAGGGACACATTTCTTGCATCGGTGAAAGCGGGCTATCGGATCGAGTTTATTCACAGGCTTTGCGCTATGGGAGGAGGATGCCTGGATACAACGCCATGGAACGGGTCGATCGTTTCTGTATATTCAATCTGTAAAACAACCCACAGGGAGTCTTATAAGTATAACCTGATGACTTGCGGCGTTATACCCATGGTCTGTACGGTAGGAATTGCGCTTCCGCTTTGTATCCTTTTAACGTAGCGTGGGAATTGGGGAAGGAAAAATGAGGTGGCAAACAAATGAATAAGAAGCAGAGTACAGGTAAAGAAGCGGCAGAAATGATTCCGGACAAAGCGACCGTCGCTTTATCTGGTTTTATTGGGTTCGGGCTGGCCGAGGAGGTGCTGTGCGCTGTAGAAGAACGTTTTATAGGATGCGGGCATCCATATAAAATAAACTTAGTTTCCATCGCGGGGC
>CAMNWW010000292.1 GCA_946566415.1 uncultured Lachnospiraceae bacterium
CGACGCAAAGAATCTAAGATTCTCTTCTATGCTCATCCTCTCATAAAGCCCGTTGGTATCGGAAAGAACTCCTATCTTATCATAATCTTCCCGCACTGTCTCTTTAATATCCTTGCCAAAGACTTTCAGCCCGCCGCTCTTTATCTTAAGCTGTTTGGTAAGAAGTTTCACCGTTGTCGTCTTGCCTGCCCCGCTGGGGCCCAAAAAGCCGAAGATTTCTCCCGCTATAACCTGAAAACTTAAGTGGTCTATGGAAAATGTATTTCCAAAATCCAGACATACGTCCTCCAGACAAATCATTTCTTTCACTCGTATTTCCTCCTTTTCGTCCGCGCCCTTTGCTTTATCCGCAGCTTTACCGCCGGCGCGTTTTTCTATGCGGAGACAGTAACACGGCGTCCTCCAAAATTCAATAGAATCCGCCTGCACAGAGCTTTTCTGCGACAAACGGATTCTATAGCACGACGAATGGAGCCGATAAGCGGAGCATTTCCCCATCTCTACCAGTGGAAAGTCTCCTTCATTTCCTCGATCCTCCCTTTAGAAAGCGGAATCTGGCTGTGATCCTGATTATTCAAAATCAATACATAGCTGTTTTTCGTCCATTTCTCAAAACGTTCTACCTTCTGCACATTCACAAGATAGGAGCGGTGGCATCGGAAAAAACCGGATTTTTTCAGAGTCTCCTCCAATTCATACATTGTCTGCTGAGTCTGAAAATGCGTCCCTCTGACAGACAGGTAGGTACATTTATTAAGACTCTCGATATAATCAATATCTTTTGGTTCAAATAGAAGCGTACTGTTCCCCGACCGCGCTGGAATCTTGAGTATTTCCAGCTCCGCCGCCTCCCTCTCCTGCAAAGCTTCCTCCTGTTCTACTTCCTTAAAACGACCGTCTTCCATATAAAATGATGTTCCTGGCATCAAAAGAGCATAGCGCAGGGAGGCGTTCGTAGTCAGAAAATGCGCTCCCTCCTCCTGCCGTCTTTCCATCCAGCAAAGAACCCGTTTCATATCCTCTTCACTCAAATTCATCAACGGATCCTCCAGAAAATATTGCTTTGCAGGCTGCATACTCGCCCTGGCGATCCCCACCTTCATATAGTCTCCCGGTTTCAGGTTTTGCATCTTCACCCGCCGAAGCCCGGTCAGGGCAAATTCCTCCATGACAGACTCTACAGTCCTCTCGCATCCGAAAATATCCCGGAAGAATTTAAGATACTCCTTCACGCTCTGGCGTTCATACCCCCTATCCATTCGGGTCACAAATGCTGTCCCCGCCCTTTCTCTTTCCATTATAAAGACCAGAATCTCCTCGGATTTTTCCTGGTTGCATTCTATATTAATGAATCCAAGCTTTGGAAGGGCTTCCATAAGCTCCGCGATCGTATCCATTTATTTCTAACTCGCTTTTTCAATAATGTCTTTGTCATGCGCCAATTATAGCGGAAATATGTAGGCTTTGTCAAATCTGCTTTGACTTCCAGGCGCACTTCAACTATAATACAGGAGAAAGGAGTCGCTTATGAAATTTATTATTCCAGAGTACAAAACATTAGAGGTGGATACGCTCTTCCTGGATTTTAACGGGACGATCGCTGTGGACGGCATAATCCCAGAAGGAGTCCGGCAGCGCCTTGCCATTCTTGGCGAAATGCTCCAGATTTACGTACTAACGGCAGATACGAATGGAAACGCCAAAGAACAGTGCGGCAATCTCCCGGTTGTCCTTAGCACATTTCCGACAGGAGGTGCAAGAGAATACAAAAAAGAGCTGGTAAAGTCAATGGGCGGCAGAAGATGTATCGCCATTGGCAACGGCAGGAATGACGAATTGATGTTAAAAGAGGCGGCTCTGTCTATTGCTGTCATGGACCGGGAGGGAATGTATGGGAAACTTTTTAAAGAAGCCGATATCTGTGTACGCTCCATGCAGGACGCCCTGGATCTTCTGTTGTATCCAAACCGGGTCGTCGCGGGCCTTCGGGGATAACATGATTTATGTGAAAAACAGTAGGAGGGAAAAGAAATGTTGTTTTTAGAATATCCAAAGTGCAGTACATGCCAGAAAGCGAAGAAGTGGCTGACAGAAAACGGCGTAGAATTTGAGGTGCGCCACATCGTAGAGCAAAATCCCAGCGCGGAAGAATTAAAGGAGTGGCATCATAGAAGTAAGCTGCCGCTGAAACGGTTCTTCAATACCAGCGGGATGAAATATAAAGAACTGAATCTGAAGGAAAAACTACCGCTCATGTCAGAGGACGAACAGTATGAACTTCTCGCCGGAGACGGAATGCTTGTAAAGCGTCCCCTCCTGGTCGGAGAAGACTTTGTAATCCCGGGATTTAAAGAAGCGGCGTGGAAGGAAGCCCTGTCGTAACAGGCGCCCGCCGGGCACACTGTACAAAGGCGCATAGAAGAAGCGGATTATAACCTATGCGCCTTTTTGGTGTTCATGACAGGGAAGAAATGATTATTTCAATTTGTAATAACTCCCTCTCAATTTTCCTTCTTTTTTCAGTATTCCGATCTCGACCATTTCCTTCAAAACTTTCAGTGCACGAGAATCTTTCACATTCAGCAGATTCTGGACTTCCTTATTTGTTATTGTCCCCTTTTCCTCTATATACCGAATAATCTTTTTATGGTTGACACTTAATTTATCCGTACTTTTCCGTACTTTATCCGTACTTTTCCGTACTTTATCCGTACTTTTCCCAATTCTCGTTTTATCTGAAAACCGAAATAAGTTAATACGAAAGCTTCCTGCAACTTCCATTAGCTCTGGCTCTTCTAACCCAAGTTCTCTACACCGCCTGATAATTCTCGGAATACCACTTCCCCAATGTTCCATAATATTCATATACTTCTGTTCGATATAGCCCATTAATCTCCGAACCCATATTAATGTTGCGTAAAACATACTCATAAGCAGCGTCCAACTGAGCCACAATATCTCCAC
>CAMNWW010000293.1 GCA_946566415.1 uncultured Lachnospiraceae bacterium
GGTATCTACCATCTTATATGCCGCCACGATCCCGTTTTCATGGCGCATGTCATGGATCGCCCGCTCATCCTTCCCGGTCAGCCTTGCGATCACATTATCCGGGAACTCAATCCGTTTTGCTTCTTTTAGAAGCTTTGGCGTCAGTTCCTTTGTCTTCAGGGACTCCTCCATCTCCACAAGGATCGCGATCTTGTCGATAAACCATCTGTCGATCTGAGTCAGTTCATAGATCTCGTCATAAGAAATTCCCTTGCGCAGGGCCTCTGCGATCATCCAGATCCGGCGGTCGTCCACCTTTTGCAGCTCTTCCTTTATCTCCTCCTGGGTAAGACGTGAAAAATCATAGGAAAGCAGGCAGTCCACATGCTGTTCCAGAGAACGGATCGCCTTCATGAGCGCTCCCTCAAAATTATCACAGATGCTCATGACCTCTCCTGTCGCCTTCATCTGCGTCGTAAGAGTACGTTTGGCGCTGATAAACTTATCAAACGGGAGCCTCGGCATTTTCACCACACAGTAATCCAGCATAGGTTCAAAGCTGGCGTAGGTCTTTTTCGTAACCGCATTCTTGATCTCGTCCAGCGTATATCCCAGTGCGATCTTAGCCGCAACCTTGGCAATGGGATATCCTGTCGCCTTGGACGCCAGGGCGGAAGAACGGCTTACACGCGGGTTGACTTCAATAACGCAATATTCAAATGTATCCGGGTGCAGAGCGTACTGTACGTTGCACCCGCCTGTGATATTCAGTTCGCTGATGATATTTAAAGCCGAAGTACGCAGCATCTGGTATTCCTTATCGCCTAAGGTCTGCGAAGGCGCGACCACGATACTGTCCCCTGTATGTACGCCGACAGGATCGATATTCTCCATATTGCAGACCGTGATACAGTTTCCCGCACTGTCGCGCATAACCTCATACTCGATTTCTTTCCATCCGGCGATACACCGCTCCACCAGCACCTGCCCTACGCGGGAAAGCCTGAGGCCGTTGGCAAGGATCTCTTCCATTTCCACCGGATTATGGGCAATCCCGCCGCCGCTTCCTCCCAGTGTATATGCAGGACGGAGTACTACCGGATATCCGATTTTATCTGCAAACGCAATTCCGTCCTCCACGTTCTCCACCACAAGAGACGCCGCTACCGGCTCCCCTATTTTCTCCATCGTTGCCTTGAACTCCAGGCGGTCCTCCGCTTTTTTGATGGTTTCAGCCGTCGTCCCGATGAGACGCACATGATTCTCCCTTAGAAAACCTGCCTCTTCAAGCTCCATCGCCAAATTCAGCCCTGCCTGTCCTCCAAGGGTTGGCAGGACGCTGTCCGGCCGCTCCTTCAAAATAAGCTGTTCTACCACTTCTACCGTCAGCGGTTCAATATATACCCGGTCCGCAATATCCTTATCCGTCATAATCGTCGCCGGGTTTGAGTTCAAAAGTACAACCTCAAGTCCTTCTTCTTTCAAAGAACGGCACGCCTGTGTGCCCGCATAGTCAAATTCAGCCGCCTGCCCGATGACGATGGGACCGGAACCGATCACTAATACTTTCTTAATCTCCTGATTTCTTGGCATTATCTTGCTCCTCCCATCATATCCATAAATCGGTCGAATAGATATCCTGAATCCTGCGGTCCCGGGCAAGCCTCCGGATGGAACTGCACGGTGAATATTTTCTTCCCTATATAGGTAATCCCTTCGTTCGTCCGGTCGTTGACATTTTCAAAAGCCGGCGCGGCGACAGCCGGGTCAAGGCTTCCCGCGTCCACCGCATACCCGTGATTCTGGGAAGAAATGTAAACTCTTCCTGTCTCAAGATCCTTGACCGGGTGGTTGCCTCCCCGGTGCCCGTATTTTAATTTATACGTTTTTCCTCCGTTTGCCAGCGCCATGAGCTGATGCCCCAGACAGATGGCAAAGATCGGAATCTCTGTCTGATATAATTTCGCAAGTTCCGCAATGATGGAGGTACAGTCTGCCGGATCTCCCGGTCCGTTAGACAACATGATCCCGTCGGGACGGTCCGCGATAATCTCCTTCGCTTTCGTATGCGCCGGATATACAGTCACCTCGCACCCGCGCCGGCTTAAAGACTGAATGATATTGTTCTTTGCGCCGAAATCCATCAGCGCCACCTTAGGGCCGCTGTTCTTAAGCGTATATTTTTCACTGCAGGTGACTTCCCCGACCACATCCCCTGTACGGTATGTATGAAGTCTGGGAAGGATCTCTTCCAAATTGTAAGACTCGTCCGTAGTGATCATTCCGTTCATGGTCCCCTTTTCCCGGAGAAGCTTCGTGAGCGCCCGTGTATCAATCCCGGCGATTCCCGGAATATCCTGACGGACAAGAAATTCCTGTATAGTCCCCTCGCACCGGAAATTACTCGGCATTCGTGAAAGTTCTCTCACAATATACCCGTCCGGCCACGCCTTTTTGGATTCCATATCCGGCGTTATCCCATAATTGCCGATCAGAGGATACGTCATCACCACAGCCTGCCCAGCATAGGAAGGATCCGTCAGAACCTCCAAATATCCCGTCATAGAGGTGTTAAACACAATCTCACTGATCATCTCTCTTGCAGAGCCGATACTTGTCCCCTGAAAAACAGTTCCGTCTTCCAAAATCAGAAACGCTTTCATCTGTTCACCTTATCCCTTCGCAGTCATTTTTTTCATTCCGTAAATCCGGATACTTCGTAAAAAGAGCGCTCCCGGAGCTTTTAGCGTTCCAGAGCGCCCGTCTACTCAAATTGTAAAAATTCTACCATATTTGATATTACTTTTCAACAGGAAATATTTCATTTATTCATTCTTCGGAATTTTTATTCATTATTTTTCATAAAAATTTTATATTTATTCGTTTTATCCGTATCTCCAGTAAATCGTTATTTTATCCAGCCCCGGGTCGTCTTCACAGGAATACCACGCTTCACGCAGACC
>CAMNWW010000294.1 GCA_946566415.1 uncultured Lachnospiraceae bacterium
AAAAGGACATTCACCTAAATAAATGATGAAATGTCCTTTGGCATATACGCTATTCAATTTTATGTACAAAGTAGTCTGCCGCTGTTACGCTGCTTTCTGCTGGTGTCTCTGTGTTACATTTCCATCCATAGAAAATTGTTCACTGGCATCTATTCCCACGCCGGTCGTATCCGAGATTATAATATCACCAAGAAGGAATGGGTGCTTGATGGCGCTATGTTGCATTACGGCAGCGCCACGGAGCTGAGAGCGACGCTGAATTACGATTTCGACCAAGAGGAAAAGTTCTCATACAAGAATCTTTCGATGGATGACATTATTCATCATCTTGCGGTGTTCATATCCAGACCGTGGCAAATTCACGTCTTCGGTGATAGAAAGGTACTCATTCGGAGTGAAACCCTTCACAATTTTCTAGAACCACGGAAGAACGCCCATAACGATTGCTGTTACGGCAGTGCAGATAGTCATTGATGTAACATTCGCCACTGTTCCGTGTACGCCCTCCGGCAGTTTTTCAGAAAAATACTGTGCCACAGGACCGCCCATAATCCCGCCGAGTACTCCGGCGAAAAGAGCTGCCGGTATCGTCGCGCCGAAAAACAAGACACAGGCAGGTCCGACGCTGACTACCGGAACATAGGTCGCATACCATCCTCCGTCAGCAAATTTGTCGGCATACAGGAACACACCGACTGCACCGCCCACGAACTGAGACAGTATGATTGCCGGTATCGCTCCCGAACCATACGCGCCATGCGTACCGCATATGATCGTGTTAATCACTACACCCAGCAGAAGAAAAATGGATGCGATTTCATTTCCATAAAAAGGCGCTTCCGAAAAATCTGCCAGCACTCTTCTGATAAACCATGACGTACTGTAAACGTCTTCTTTCACACTGTCTTTCCTGTGGGGCCTAACCTCTGCCTTTTTCACAAAGGGCAGTATTTTACACACCATGCATACGATCATCCCGGTAACCGCCATTGCGGATACGTTTGCCACGACTCCCGGAAGATTAAGCGGCCCGACGATTGAATTGCTGATCCAAATTGCTGTCGGCGCACAGATTAATCCGCCCAGGATGGAAGAAGTAAGAAGTGCAGAAATACTAGGACCGTACAGAAGCATCACTGCAGGCGGAGCGCCGACTACCGTGATGAATGTACCCAGCCATGTTACCTGCGGGTCCGCAAAGCCTTCTATATACCGGAATACAAACAGCGCCAGCGCCAGGGAGATCACCTGAGATGCCAGGACCCAGGGAAACATAGTACTGCTTCCGTAACAAATATCAAACCCTGCATATTTAGAATTTTTCAGCGCCAGTATCCATGCAACAAACCCTCCGAGAATCAAGCCGATACCTGCGAATACGCTTGCATAAAACTGCGCCTCCGTAAAATTCATAAAAAACCAGGCGATTTGTTTGGGAAATGAATCCAAAATCCCATCAATCAAGTTGTTATAGTCTAATGTTTGATTTGTGCCGCTAAGGGCCGTAAGCCCAAAATAAAATACGAATCCTATCGCAACACAGACAGTCAGCCCTGCGGCTGAACCTGTTCTTCGTTCTTGTGTCTTTCCCGTCTCACTCATTCTTTAGCCTCCTGTTATCTACATATAATGCTCCATAATATAATTGGTATACAATTCCGTATATCTTGAAACGCTTGAAAGAGAAATATGCTCATTTACACAATGTGCCATTGCATCGTCTCCCGGTCCTGCTATAACGAACGGAATCGGTCTTTCAGGGATCATCTGTGAAGCATCCGTATAAAAGTACAGGCCTTTTTGTGCTGTACTGATACCCACATTCTCCGCGGCCTTCATTATGCGCTCTACAAAGGGACTGTCCTGCGGTGTTTCCAGGGCAGGCCTGTTATTCAGGACATTCACTTCCATATGTACGGCGGGATGCTGTTCCATTATTCCCCTGCATATCTCTTTTGCCATACGGATGATCTCATCATGTAATACTCCGGGAACCGTACGGATATCCAGCTCCATCTTTGCCTCAGAAGGAATAATATTCGTCATGATCCCTCCTTGAAATCTTGTGATCGACGCCGTGTTGTGCCCCAGAATAAAGTGGCTTTTCTTTCCTTCCACCACTTTTTTCAATCTGTTCGCAAAATCGATCCCATGCTCTATTGCATTCACCCCAAGTTCCGGCCTTGAAGCATGGGAAGCTCTTCCGTGTATTGTGACCGCCAGCCATAACGCGCCTTTTTCACAGATACCGATCTTCTCATCCGAAGGCTCGCAGATAATGACCTCTTCCACTGTTTCCAGATATTTTTCTTCTACAATAGCGCGGATGCCGATTCCTTTGCTTTCTTCATCTGCGGTAAAGCAAAAATAAACAGGTCTTCGGGGCTTTTTCCCGCTGCCGGCGATCTTCCTTGCTGTGAGCAGCATTGCTGCGACCCCGCCTTTCATGTCGGCGGAGCCGCGGCCATAAAGAATGTCCCCTTTTACTTCCGCCTGATGCGGAGGATAAGCCCAGTTGTCCAATTCACCGCATGCAACGGTATCCATGTGCCCGATCAATGCCAGGCCGCCTTCTGCTTTTTCGCCTTCCATCTTTACAATCAACGACGCTCTTTGCAGAGAATGTCCGATCCTGCGGCAGGTCATCCCTTCGGGAATCATCTTCTCTATAATCATATCCGCCAGTTTGCCTTCATTTCCTTCCGGCTGACAGGTATTTATTTTTACCAGGCTTTGCAGCACTTCCCGGCATTCTTCTATTGTCGGCTTATATTTTACTTTCTCTTCCAATTTTTCCTCCACACTATTTTTGATATGAGAACATTACCAATTCTCCCACTCCTGTTCTCCTGACCATTCCGAACTTGCTGACCCAGCCTCCGGCGCCGCAGTTCCTTCTCACCGCCCGATTCTCGAAGGAAACAATCTCGCCGTTTACA
>CAMNWW010000295.1 GCA_946566415.1 uncultured Lachnospiraceae bacterium
GCTTACGACTTATGCGTGGCAGGATTATGATTCGATTTGCGGGGCGTTTTACAATGGACTGTATTATTTAGAGGAGATTTTATAACAGATGATTTCCTATTTTGAAAAGGTATTAAAAGAAATTGACGCCTCGATTCATTCAATCGACGAGGAGAGCTTTGAACGTTGGGTTGACGAAGCGGTACAGACGATAGAGGAAGGTCATAAGGTGATCGTATCGGGACTTGGGAAAAACGTGCCTATCTGTGAGAAATTTGTTGGAACAATGGTTTCACTGGGGATGGAAGCGTCTTTTCTTCATACAAATTCAGCGGTGCATGGAGATATAGGAATCGTTAAGAATGGGGATATGGTTATCATTCTTACAAAAAGCGGGGAAACAAGCGAATCAATCTACCTTACAAGGTTTTTGAAAGCGCGGCAGGCAAATATGTGGCTGCTTACTTTTGAAGAGAAAAGCACTGTTGCAAAAGAAGTCCCAAACCATATTATTTTGAAATTAAATGACGAAGGCGATATGTGGAATATTGTACCGAATAACTCAACTACAATTAATTTGATCGTCCTTCAGGGACTTGCTATGCAGATTGCGAAGAAACGGGGGATTTCACTTGAGGAGTTTAGGCAAAATCACCCGGGCGGGCATATAGGGGAGATTTTATCTGATGTTAAATGAGGCGCTGAAAAAGCTGGAAGATGATTTGGAAGTATATGATATGATTCTGCTGGTCGAGCCAGAAGGCGACGGCGCTGAAGGAGATTTGACGAGGCGATTTTTAAGTTCACAGATTTTTCGACAGTCTGAAAAGAAAGTGTTGATATTGTCCGCAGAAAAAAATAAAGAATTAGCTGAACTTTATTACACATATGAATTTTCTGACAAAGTCAGGATGATCGGCGGAGATAAACAGCATGGCGATTTGCTGAACTTGATTGACAGTGGACTAATCGCGGAACAGGAAGCGTTCGAGTTGATCTTACGGTAGGAGTTTACAGATAGGGATAAAAAAGTCGTGAAAAGAAAGGATGAGATAAATCATGGCAACTGCGCTCATATTTGCAGGAGGCACCGGCAGGCGGATGAATTCGCGTTCTAAGCCGAAGCAGTTTCTTGAAATGCACGGAAAGCCGATCATCATCTATACATTAGAACATTTTGAATATCACGATGAAATTGAAAAGATCGTTGTCGTTTGTCTGACGCATTGGATTGCAGAGCTGAAAGGTTTGTTAAAAAGGTATGGGATCACGAAGGTTATCGAAATTGTTCCGGGCGGGGAGACAGGACATGATTCCATCTATAATGGACTTGCGGCGATGAGGAATTTTAGCAGCGATGATGATATTGTATTAATCCACGATGGCGTCCGTCCGCTGATCACGGAAGAATTAATCACGGAAAATATCAAGGCGGTAGAAGAACATGGAAATGCAATTACAGTAGAAAGGGTCAGAGAAAGCGTAGTACGCTGTGTTGACGGAAAGATGGTGGCAGAGGTTCCGGCGAGAGATCAGATGTATATTGCAAAGGCTCCGCAGTCGTTTCGATACGGGGAGATTCTTTGTCTGTACGAAAGGGCGCAGGCGGACCAAATCAAGACGATCGATTCGTCGCATCTTTGCAGTATTTACCATATGCCTATGCACATCATCGTGAGCAGCCCTAATAATATTAAAATCACGGATCCCGCAGATTATTATATTTTTCGGGCTTTATATGAGGCAATGGAAGGACAGCAGATATTTGGATTTTGAGACGGGTGTTGTGACATGGATCAGGCTCACTATAAGGAAATGAAAGAAAATTTAGACCGTCTGTCTGCAGACGGTACTTTTATAGAAAAAGATATTTACATATTCGGACACTGCAACGCATCGGAAGAGCTGGTGAAGTTAATCGTTGAAAAGGGATATCATGCGACCGCTATTTTGGACAATAATCCGGGGAAGCAGGGAAGGGAGTATAAAGGGATACCTATCATCTCCCCGCAGGAAATCCTGCAAAGGGACATGAAGCGGATGATTATATGTATTACTTCCAGAGCTTATGAATCCATGGCCCGGCAGTTAATACAGATGGGATATTCCGGGCGTTTGGAAAAGCTGGCGGACTACAATACATTTGCGGAATATTCACTGTCCCCGGAGACAATTGTGCGTAAAAGAGAGCGGGTCATGCGCGGGATACATCTTCTGGGAAAAGTTAGGGAAACGTATAGGGGATGTTTTCTTGTGGTCTGTCCGTTTTCTGCACTTGGGGACGTGTATTACGCCATGGCATATCTGCCGTATTATTTGGAAAAGAGAAAAATAGACGACTATGCGGTTGTTACAGTGGGGCGGGCATGTTCAGTTATCGCTTCGATGTTCGGCTGTCAGAATATAGAAGTTCTCAATCAGAAGGATATGGATGAGCTTGTACAAGCAATTCTGTTCACCAGAGCACAGGATGCATTTATTGCCCATCATGACAGACCATATACAAACTTATTGATGAAAGCGTTGTATCAAAAGTTCATACCCTTTGAGCAAATGTACCGTTGCGGAGTGTTCGGTTTAAGACAAGAATGCAGCCCTTATTTGCCGGTCGGGCAGAGGTCGTTTTCCGGAAAGAATATGATTGAGAAGGGAAAAGCGGTTATACTTGCGCCCTATGCAAAGTCGGTGGCGGGTATCCGACATGAAGTGTGGGAGAAAATTATTTCCTATTATAAAGAAAGAAATTATCAGGTATATACAAATATCGCAGGTGAAGAAACAGCGTTTCCGGGGACGAAACCACTTACAGTCGAGCTTGCAGAGTTTCAGTCGGCCGTTGAGTGGGCGGAAATATTTATTGGGGCGCGCAGTGGTCTGTGTGATGTGATCCGGGGTGCGTCTTGCCGTAAGATTGTGCTATTCCCGGATTGTTATTATAGTGATACAAAATGG
>CAMNWW010000296.1 GCA_946566415.1 uncultured Lachnospiraceae bacterium
GATTTACCCACTCCATTAACACCTGCTATTAAAATATATTTTTTCACTAAAAAAGATTCCTCTCTATCACCTGACGCTGTTTCTTTTGCAAAAGAAAATCTCCTACCATTTCATAAAAACTTCTTTGTTCTTCTGTTTCAGCCTCCAGTACAAGCTGTAGGGTATCTTCCGGTTGGAGAGTTTTTATATCTTCATAGATTTTTTCATATTTTTTAACATCGCACATACAAGCACCTCCGTTATGAAATCTATATAAACCTAAAATATATTATAACCTAAATAGCCCAAAATGTTAATAACCCAGAAAAACTCCGCAGGAAAACCTGCGGAGTCCATTTTTTGAATCTGTAAAATTTTGCCTACCTCTTGCTGAACTGCGGCGCTCTTCTCGCTGCTTTGAGACCGTATTTCTTACGTTCTTTCATACGCGGATCACGTGTCAGGAATCCCGCCGCCTTAAGCGTTGGTCTGTACTCTGCGTCTGCCTCCAAAAGAGCCCTGGAAATACCATGACGGATCGCTCCTGCCTGTCCGGTATAACCGCCGCCATGTACGTTCACCTGTACGTCAAACTTGTCAACATTGTCAGTAGCAACCAACGGCTGACGCACTACGACTTTTAATGTCTCAAGTCCGAAATAGTCGTCAATGTCTCTTTTATTAATCGTAATCTTGCCTGTTCCCGGCATAAGGTATACTCTTGCGACTGATTTTTTTCTTCTTCCTGTTCCGTAGAATTTTGCACTGGCCACTTTCTTTTCCTCCTTTTAAACCCTTAACTAAAATGTCAGAACTTCCGGCTTCTGAGCCTGCTGCTCATGTTCCGGTCCGGCATATACATGAAGTTTCTTATACATCGCTCTTCCTAAAGGTCCCTTGGGAAGCATTCCTTTTACAGCAAGTTCTACCACTGCTTCCGGCTTCTTCTCCATCATCTGTCTCAGTGTGGTCTCTTTCATTCCTCCCACATAATCTGAATGATGATAATAAATCTTCTGATCCAGTTTCCTGCCGGTTACTTTTACTTTAGCCGCATTAATCACTACCACATAATCTCCAGTGTCAACATGCGGTGTGAATTCCGGTTTATTCTTTCCTCTTAAAACCTTTGCAACTTCGGCACAAAGACGTCCCAGTGTCTGTCCTTCTGCGTCAACTACATACCATTTTTTTTCAATCTTATCGGGATTAGCCATATAAGTTTTCATTGGTTGACCTCCTGTGAATCTTGACTCTACTCAATATTTTAATTGTACTTCTATTTGGAAAAACAGTCCGCTCCGGGGCTTTGGTGTAAACTGTTTCTTCTCATGCCATACTAGAATAGTATATTATGAAGTTATTTCCATGTCAACTATTTTTTCTAAATTTATTCGTTCAAATTCCAGCTCTATATTGCCCTGACCCGTTTTTTCCTGGTGTCTCTATTTCTTCAACGCTTCCTCCTGAAGTTTATCAAATTTCTCCATGCACTCATCTACTGTGGCTCCATTTAAGAGATCCCGTACAATGAGGCATGTATTCCCCCACTGCTCCACTTTCATCCCGGCATTGGAGCCAAGGACGTAGACGCCCTCTTTGATTCTGTCGTTCAATGGTTTTAACGCCGGGACACATTCAACCTCTACATTTTTAGAAGGTGATATTACCCTGTTGATCTCCGCATAGCTTTGAAGCGCCTCGTCAGAGAGGATTTCATCTAAGACTGCCATCGCATCCTCACCATGCTCCGCATCTATTCCTACAGCGAACCCCGTCATAGGCATTACCGGCATCTGTCCCCGGCTGCTCGGAAATCCGATGACCTGCATGTTAAAATCCATTTCTCCATATGCTGTTTCCGTGTTCGCCGCTCCCCAATAAGCCATGACGATCGGTGTTTTCTGCGCCATAAAATCCGGTCTCTCCGACTCGATAGCTTCACTGACATAGGCCTTCTTAGCGTCAATGTAACCACAATCAATCAATTTCTGAAGGAATTCAAAACCTGGACGCATATAGTCGCTGTATTTCGCCTCGCCGCTGTTCAGCGCCGCAATTTCCGCCTCCGTATTCCCGCCGTTATACAAATCTGCATAAGCCTGTGCAAATACAAAGGTTTCCAGCCACCAACGGTTGGCGCCGACAGGCGTCTCGATCCCATTTTCTTTAAATACCCTGCAGCACTCCAAAAATTCCTCCGGCGTCTCCGGCAGTTTCAGTTTATATTGATCGAACATATCTTTATTCACAAAGAGGCCATAGGCTACAATCTCCTGTGGGATCGCCACAAGCTTTCCATCAACGACGTTCGCCGTCTTGATAATGTCCCTCAAATTCTTTGCGCATTCAAGGCCTGACAGATCCTTTAGCTTACCTTCCTCTCCCAGGATCAGGACCGTATCCGGGTTCAGCAGATATAAATCGTCCATATTATTGCGCGCCCGGTCGAGAGCTACCTCGTCATAGGTTCTGTCCTGATAATCTTCCGCCGTGTATGTCCTGTACGCCACCTTCACGCCTAATCTCTCTTCCGCCAGCATAATCGTCTTGTCCGTCGCGCTTCTTGCTACATTTTCCGCATCCGGCTCCATTTTTTCCATAGGGCTGAACAAGGTTACGATTTTTTGCTCCTCTTCTTCCGATGTCAGAAGATTATTATTGGGATTCTCTTTATCCCCGCATGATATCAGCATAAATGCAGCGATCCCCGCCAGGCAAAGCGCCGTCGACTTTTTGATGTTCCATTTTCTATCTTTTTTCATTTTCTCTCCCTCTCAACTAACATGTTGTTTTATGACCTTCTTTAATAACTCTATATTGATGGGCTTGGCTACATGGGCGTCCATTCCCGCATCCATCGCTGCCTTTTCGTCCTCCGCAAAAGCATTTGCCGTCATAGCTATGATCGGTATACTCTTTGCATCAGCGGCATTTG
>CAMNWW010000297.1 GCA_946566415.1 uncultured Lachnospiraceae bacterium
TATATTTGAGCGCATCTCTCCATCCAATCACGGAGAACATTGCATTTTTCTCGTAGATGTACGAATACTTTCCCTTTACTGCGCCATAGAGTTCATTCCCACTGATAAATGAATGACTCTTAATCTCTTCATCTATGAGAGCTGCGATATTATCAAGTTCTTCATCCGTCACAGAGAACGAATCCGCATGGAAGTATTCTCCCTTGCTGTTCCGCACGAACTCACCATATGTACCTAAAAGCGTCCTGATTCGGTCGGAAGGTATGTGGGTGAGTGTCTTACAAAGGCCATCCACTTCCATAGGCAGACCGTGTTCTTTAAGGCAAGTACGGACATCATCTATAGGATCAACCGATGACCGCCTCTCATTTGACAGGTAACTCCTCGCCATGAAATACCTGTCTCCGGCCATGTACGCGATATAGGTCTTCAGCATCTCTGCATCATAAATGTTCTGATCAAGGAAATCCTCCGAGAATTCCCTGAAAAGAGCCTCATAATATACTACTGTCTTCCCTTCTTCAAAGTTTTTGTCAACAAAGTCAAACAGCCTGCCTCGCAGTTCCTCGCTTAACATCGTTTCCGAAGCATAGACACGCCCCTCGTGTTCTATCCCACAGAGGCTGATAATCTTCTCAACTTCATCAGATTCCTGCTCCAGTGCATACCCATGCATTTCTTCAAAGTAGCGGCGGAATTTTTTCATTTCAATAGATGAACCCAAGCGGTATCCACGTGGGAAGTTTTGTATAAGTACAGCCTCATAGGGCTTTACATCCACCTGAACATCATCTTTCGTAGGCGTGGTATTCGTCCTTTTTGCAGAAGAAGATTTGTCCGGCACCGTCCAGTCTTCTCCCAGATACGCCAACAACTTTGTGATGGCTGCACGAAAACGGTTGTGCTGAACCTCGTTTTTCTCAATGAATTCTGCATCGCCAAAAAGCGCATCTGCCGTTTTCCTTGCTTCTTCCGCTGTTACTCCAAAAAGGCTGACGGACTCAAGTGAATGTTCCTCTGCGTACTTTTCTGCACCTCGAATCGCAGAGACATACCCTCTGCATGACGCCTCTGCCATATGCTGATCATTCAGCATCCATTGATAAAATCCTTCTTTATCATCCCGCTTATATTTTCTCCCGTTTGCAGCGGAAAACTCTCGGTCTTCCACAGATGACTTGTTTTCCTTTTCAATTTGCATCCGACCATCTGACAATGATGATCCATCCTGAGCATACTGGATGAGATAATTCAGGGCAGAATTTATCCTTCCCATCTGTCTTTTATGCGTGAACTTAAATACCTTGCTTTGTTCAATATTGCTGCAGATTTTCTTAAAAACAGCAATATCCGCATTCTCATAAAGAGACTTTTTCACGATTTTAGCTTTTTTCGCCTGCTGCTCTATTTCCTGGAACACCAAATACAACTCTGAAAGCTGTGTAGGTGATACTTTCTTTGAAAGCCAAGACATAAAAGCTGCTTCGCCATTATGTTTGCCATCAGCCATTAGCTTTGCCTCTTTCAATAGCCCTTCGTATTTCTTGCGGTCATTCCTGTACATGGAAACCGTTTCTGTAAACAGTTTTGTTGCCGGTTTTGTTATCGTTTCTCCACGATAGGCTGACTCCATGCTTGCCATTTGAAAAGAAATGCCGCCCGTATTTCGATAAGCATCCTCTATCTCCATGCCCTTATTAATCGCCATGCGCCTTAAAGCGTCTGAACAATCCTTCACGGCATCCCGTCGCGATGCATCGCCAGACACCGTCCGGAGATATGCATCCAGCAGCAACACTGCTTCATATTCTGTAAATGGTGCCTGTCTTGCCATAATTCACCCTTCACTTACGTACTATCCATTAATCTGATATTTCACTAACGTCAAAATCAATTGAGTTCTTCTTGCAGTACTCATCTATCAGCTTCATGGTTTTTAGATTAGGTTTAGCTTTACCGGTTTCCCAGCGGTTTACAGTAGCGAAGGAAACACCCAATTCTTTAGCAAAATCTTCCTGAGTCATAAATGCTTTCCTGCGCATTTTCTTAATATCCTCTGCAAAACTCATTATCAGTACCTCTTTCAAAAATATACACTGACGTTCTACCAACAAAATAATAGCATATTACAGTAGCTTTTACAACATCTTTGTAACATTTTGCTGTACTTTTTGACAGGATGCAGACCGAGGATTTTTATTCCAACAAACCTACAGTCTCGCCCTCTCCGCCGCCGTTTTTCAACAAACCTACAGCCTCAATAAGCCAAAAAGCGTTTCCGTAGCCTCTACCTGTGTTTTTGCAGTGGTCAGCCTTGTTGGAGCGGCAACAAAAAAGGGGTTCCCGGACGATCTCCGATCGAGAACAACATCCGCAGAATCCCTTGATTTCAAACCATTTTCGTCTCCCTTATGACTTTACCTGTGACATCAAAACCACCGTCTCCACATGTATTGTCATCGGAAACAAATCCACCCCTCTCACCCTCTTAAGTTCGTATCCACCTTCACAGAGCACCTTCAAATCCCTTGCCAGGGTAGCGCTGTCACAGCTCACATACACGATCCTCTCCGGCGCCATCTTCAGCATAGTTTCCAAACAGGGAATATCGCACCCTTTTCTAGGCGGGTCTACCACAATCACATCCGCCGATATTCCCTCCCGGCTGTATTTTTCCGGAAGCACCTCTTCCGCTTTCCCCTCAAAAAAATGGGCATTCCTGATACCGTTTTTTTCGCAGTTTTTCCTCGCATCCCTGACCGCCTGGGGCACCACCTCCACCCCGTACACCTGACCTGCATTCCCCGCCAGAAACAGGGAAATCGTACCTATCCCGCAATATACATCCCATACCGTTTCCCTTCCGGTCAGTCCCGCATAAGAAAGGGCA
>CAMNWW010000298.1 GCA_946566415.1 uncultured Lachnospiraceae bacterium
ATCTATGAGCTTCCTGAAACCTGCCGTGAATCGCAACCGCACAGGTGGAAAAAATCAGGAGAAATAAGGAGATTTGGAATATGCATATGGAACAGGACAGGATTCGGAATTTTTGTATCATTGCCCATATTGACCATGGGAAGTCCACGCTGGCAGACCGGATTATCGAGCAAACCGGGCTTTTGACGAGCCGGGAGATGCAGGCGCAGGTCTTGGACAATATGGATTTGGAGAGGGAGCGGGGCATCACAATCAAATCCCAGGCGGTGCGGACGGTCTATAAGGCGAAAAACGGAGAAGAATATATCTTTAACCTGATCGACACTCCGGGGCATGTAGACTTTAACTACGAGGTTTCCAGGAGTCTTGCCGCCTGCGACGGAGCGATTCTGGTGGTAGACGCGGCGCAGGGAGTGGAAGCCCAGACTTTAGCCAATGTATATCTGGCTTTAGACCACGATTTGGATGTGATGCCGGTCATCAATAAGATTGATTTGCCAAGCGCGGATCCGGACCGGGTAATCGAAGAGATCGAAGATGTGATCGGGATAGAAGCGCAGGACGCGCCGCGGATTTCTGCGAAAACAGGACTGAATGTGGAGGAGGTGCTGGAGCAGATTGTCTCTAAGATACCTGCGCCGGGCGGCAGCGCCGATGCGCCTCTTAAGGCATTGATTTTTGATTCACTTTACGATCCCTATAAAGGTGTCATTGTGTTCTGCCGTATCATGGAAGGAACTGTCCGTAAAGGGACGCCGATTCGGATGATGGCGACAGGGGCGCAGGCCGAAGTGGTCGAGGTGGGATATTTCGGGGCCGGGCAGTTTATCCCCTGCGAAGAACTGTCCGCGGGCATGGTAGGATACCTGACCGCCAGTTTGAAAAATGTAAAAGATACCAGGGTGGGAGATACGGTCACGAACGCGCAGAATCCATGCGCCGCACCCCTTCCCGGATACAAGAAGGTCAATCCCATGGTGTACTGCGGAATGTATCCGGCGGACAGCGCCAGATACACAGACCTGCGCGACGCGCTTGAAAAACTGCAGCTTAACGACGCGGCGCTTCAGTTTGAGCCGGAGACTTCACTTGCATTAGGTTTCGGTTTCCGGTGCGGTTTCCTGGGTCTTCTTCATCTGGAGATTATACAGGAAAGATTGGAAAGAGAATACAATCTTGATCTGGTGACCACCGCGCCAGGAGTAATCTATAAGGTGTACAGGACGAACGGGGAAGTTATTGAGCTGACAAACCCTTCCAATCTGCCCGACCCGGCGGAGATCGAGTATATGGAGGAGCCTGTGGTGAAGGCGGAGATCATGGTGACCTCGGAATTTATCGGATCGATTATGGATCTCTGCCAGGAACGCAGAGGGATTTATCAGGGCATGGAGTATATCGAGGAAACCCGTGCGGTACTGCACTATCACCTTCCCTTGAACGAGATTATCTATGACTTTTTTGACGCCCTAAAGTCACGATCCAGAGGCTATGCCTCCTTCGACTATGAGCTGCTGGGATATGAGCGGTCGGAGCTGGTGAAGCTGGATATTCTCATTAATAAGGAAGAAGTGGACGCCCTGTCTTTCATCGTATTTGCGGGAAGCGCATATGAGAGAGGGAGGAAAATGTGCGAGAAGCTCAAGGAGGAGATTCCAAGACAGCTTTTTGAAATCCCAATCCAGGCGGCCATCGGAAGTAAGATCATCGCCAGAGAGACAGTCAAAGCGCTCAGGAAAGACGTCCTTGCCAAATGCTACGGCGGCGATATCACCCGGAAGAAAAAGCTTTTGGAAAAGCAGAAGGAAGGAAAGAAGCGGATGCGTCAGGTGGGCAGTGTAGAAATCCCGCAGAAGGCTTTTATGAGCGTGCTGAAGCTGGATGATAAATAATGAAAGAGCTGGAAATTTATATCCACATTCCATTTTGTGTAAACAAATGTGCATATTGCGATTTCTTGTCGGCGCCCGCGCCTGAGGAAGAAAGAGAAGAGTATGTGAAAATGCTCTGCCGGGAGATAGAAGTCTGCCGGCAAAGCAGAAATGCCGCTCTTTGGCCGTACGAGGTGAGTACGGTGTTCCTTGGCGGAGGGACGCCGTCTCTTCTTTTGGGGGAACAGGTGGAACGTATCATGGACAAGGTCAGGGAGTGTTTTCCCATCCGTCAGGATGCGGAGATCAGTCTGGAGATGAATCCGGGGACGGCGACGGCAGAAAAACTTACGTCCTACCGCTCCTCGGGTATCAATCGTCTAAGCGTCGGGCTTCAGTCCGCAGACGACCGTGAACTCAGCCTCTTGGGACGGATCCATACCTGGGCGGATTTCCTGAAATCCTATCATATGGCAAGGGAAGCAGGATTTGAAAATATAAATGTAGATTTGATTTCCGCCATTCCAGGGCAGACTAAGGAAAGCTGGGAGAGAACGCTGCGGGCGGTAGTATCTGAGAGGCCGGAGCATATCTCGGCGTACAGCCTGATCCTGGAGCCGGGAACCCCCTTTTACGAAAAATATGTCGAGGAAGGGGATAAAGGACAGGAAGAAATACCGGATGAAGAGTCGGACAGACAAATGTATCGGCGGACAAAAAAAATCCTTGGAAGGGCCGGATATGGCCGCTACGAAATATCCAACTATGCCCTCCCCGGCCGGGAATGCCGCCATAATCTGGGATACTGGGAAAGGACAGAGTATTTGGGATTCGGGGTCGGGGCTTCGTCATTTTTTGACCATGCAAGGTATACAAATCCATCCAAGGTCACAGAATATGAGAAGAGTTTTCTCCGCAAGTTCCAGGGAGAAAGACTAAAACGGTCGGAAGAGATGGAAGAATTTATGTTCCTGGGCCTGAGAAAGACAAAAGGGGTATCCAGGGAGGTATTCCGGAA
>CAMNWW010000299.1 GCA_946566415.1 uncultured Lachnospiraceae bacterium
CATGGGCGCAAGATTGCGGAGGGGACGAAGGAATAACTGAAGCAGATGATTAAGACCGTGGAGACGGTCACCATCGAAGCTGTCATGCTGAATGAAGATCAGCTGCAGATGATAAAAGAATTACCCCACGTATTCGACATTTCCTATGAAGATCAGGTGCTTACAGTGCGCTGTACGACGGCAAAGCACAATCTGATACGGATATTGGATACTCTTAAAAACCAGGAAATAGTATTTGGAAGGGTTTATTCGGAGCTTCCCACACTGAACGACGTGTTCCTGGAGATAACCGGGAAACAGCTTCGGGATTAGTTCTTGGGAACAGGAGGGATAGTATGCTGCATTTGATACGGTACAATATTTTGACAAAACTTAGAAACTTTAATACCATTTTCTGGCCCTTGGCCTTCCCGCTGATTTTGGGAACTCTGTTTTATTTTGCCTTCGGGAAGCTGAACGAAGCGGATTTTGAGACGGTGGAGACAGCAGTGGTGGAAGAGTCCGGGGCGGATACAGTGTTCCTACAGTTTCTCGATACCATGGAAGATGGAGAAGAGCAGCTTCTGGCAATAAAAAAAATGAGTAAGGAAGAAGCGCTTACGGCGCTTGCGGATAAAAAGGTGTCCGGAATTTTCTTTGTGGGCAAGGAGCCTTCCCTGACGGTAGGAGGGAACGGGATCGCGGAAAGTATCCTGCAGTCAGTTCTGGAAAGCTATGAGAATGGGAAGCAGACGATAGAACATGTTATGAAGACACACCCAGAGGGTATACAGAGAGCGGCGGAAGCTATGGCGGACTATAAGACGCTGGTGGAACAAGCGTCTCTTGGAGGGAGGACTACGGATGGAAACGTCCAGTTTTTCTATGCGCTGGTCGCGATGGCGTGTCTGTACGGCGCTTTTATGGGATTTGGCGCGGCGATCTCACTCCAGGCGAATTTGACGCCGGTCGCGGCAAGGCGGTGTATCACTCCGACCCATAAATTGAAGCTTATTGTATCGGAAATGCTATCGTGTTTTGTCCTCCATTTTCTTGACGTTCTGGTACTGCTTATTTATCTGCGCTATGTTCTGAAATTAGATTTCCGGGGAAATACAGGAGAAATGTTGTTGATCTCTCTTATTGGGAGCATGATAGGAGTGTCCATGGGGATATTTATCGGCAGTGTGGGAAGAATGCAGGAGTCGGTCAAGGTCGGCCTTCTTCTTGGAATTTCCATGGTGGGAAGTTTCCTTGCGGGACTTATGAACGCAGAGATGAAGTATATAGTGGACCATTATGCGCCGATCGTCAACAGACTGAACCCGGCGGCCTTGATTTCAGACGCGTTTTATTGTATCAATGTGTATGACGACCGCATCCGATATACACGCAGCCTGGCGACGTTGTCCGTCATGTGCGTAGTGCTCATCATCGCCGCCTTTTATATGGTCAGGAGGGAACGCTATGATAGTTTATAAAACATATCTAAAAATTGTAAAGAAAAACAGTGGGCTGATTTTGATGTATCTGGCGATCTTTTTCGGGATCACAATGATTTTCCAGGCAGTGGCAAGCGGAGACGAAAATCCTAACTATCAGGCGGAGAGTGTGAGGATTCAAGTTGTAGACGATGACGGCGGAGAACTGGCGGAAGGACTAAAAGACTATCTAGGCGGGATCCATGAAGTATCTGTTGTGGAGAATGACACGGCAAAACTGCAGGAAGACCTGTTCTACCGTAATACAGAATATATCGTCAGGATACCGTCCCATTTTTTTGAAAACTGCATCAGGGATGAAAAGCCGCTGAAAGTGACGAAAATTCCCGGCGCATATACAGCGTTCTATGTGGATCAACAGATCAACAGCTTTCTGAATAATGCAAGATGTTACAGTGAAGCCGGATTTACGGAAGCTGAGACGGCGGAGGCGATAGCAGATATACGCCAGCCTGAAGTAGAAATGCTTGACGACACGGGAAATGCCGGAAAAATGCCTGCGTACGCCTATTATTTCCGTTATCTGCCCTATCTGCTGCTGTCTGTTTTCTGCTATGTGATGGGAAATGTATTCTCAGCCTTCCGAAAAGAGGATATGAGAAAACGGCTGAACGCGTCCGCAGTCCCGGTCTTTAGGCAGAATGCGGAAGGATTTCTGGCTGTGCTGACGCTGGGACTGGGACTTTGGGGAGTGGTAATTCTTGCGGGAATGATAATGTACAGGAGTAGTTTACTGGAAAGCGAAGCGATGCCTTGGTATCTTATGAATTCGGTGATGCTCCTTCTGGTGACGCTGTCCTTGTCATATCTCGTCGGTATTTTCGTAAAAAATACGGAGATGCTGAGCGGGATTGTAAACACACTTTCACTGGGCACATGCTTTTTATGCGGAGTGTTCGTGCCGCTTGAGATCATGAATAAAAGCGTGACAAAAGTGGCGCAGTTTCTTCCCGTATACTGGTATGAGAAAGCGAACGACCTTCTCGTGGACTTCGGAGCGGCAGGTGGAGAAGTGAGGGACACCATTATCCAGGCTATAGGGATTCAGTTTGCATTTGCCGCAGCTATCCTTCTGGCAGGGATGGCCGCGTCAAAAGTGAAGAGGGAAGGATAAGGGAAGAGATAAGTGCCCCTTTCTGATCTTTTGTTTTCTTTTGAAAGCATTTGTAGATAATTTGCTGAGGAATAACACTATAAATTAATATGCATATTTACATTGCTATCTTTCAAGAGTTTGTATATAATAGAAAACAAAGGAGATGATGCCTATGCCAAATATTAAGCCAATATCGGATTTAAGAAATTATACAGAAGTATTAAAGGAAGTGAGTACAAACCATCCGGTATACCTTACCCGGAATGGAAGAGGTGCT
>CAMNWW010000300.1 GCA_946566415.1 uncultured Lachnospiraceae bacterium
GGAGTGCAAAGCACGGAAAAATCGACGGTGGACTCATTTGTCGGGCAACTCATAAAATATTGCAGGCTATACCGTCTTTTTTGCCACGATGATTTCTGATGTTCCCCTTAAATCAATCTAACAGATACCCCTCCTTATAAGAGCATTCCAGATAGCTGGGATTCTGATAATAAAGATCTGTCTGAAACTTGGATATTTCATCACTGATAAACGACGAAAAAATCTCTATTAATTCATCGATCTCTTTTCCAGGCTGTGCACAATCCTCTATCATAATACTATACAATTTTCCGATATCCATAAAACCAGGAACTGTGTATTTGCAGCCTGTGATCGTGTCAAAATCTCCGTTTGGGATTTTATATTGTTCTATGATTTCATCACTCACCTGTTCAAACGAAAGACAATGGTTTACCTCCGCATCATGTAATTGCTTTTTTACTCCCTCTCTGCCTAATGCCTTAACGATAACTCCGCGTCTGTTCTTCGTCTGCCGGGCGACATATTCAATCAATGAACATAGATAAAAAAAATCATTTTGTTCTTTCTTTGTCATAAATAATATCGCTCCTCTCAAAAATCAAACAATTCAATGCTGACAACGTGTGAAAACTGATTTGATGGGTAGGGATAATTTCTTTCATTGCCTCTACAGCTTTCATCAGTCATACTCCTATAAAACATACATTTTATATATTGTATCAACAAATATTCCTCAAATCAACATCATCTGTCCTATCTCCAATATATTTCATGCGCCTGCTTTGCTGAATAACCGGCGCAAAAAAGGGACGGCTAAAATAACCGTCCCTAATGTTAATAGATTGTTTGTCACGCACCGCAAATCTTTTCTCCCGTCTATATGCGTTTACAATAGAGTTTACCTCCCCATCACGCTTTCAATCTCTTCAACCGTCCTCGGTATCTTTCCTGACAAATTCTCACATCCATCCGCCGTTATCAGGCAGTTATCCTCCAACCTAAATCCGATTCCCCATTCCTCGTGATAGATTCCCACATCTACGCAGAACACCATTCCCGGCTCAGTGAGACGGTCCTTTACGTCCACCACATCGTGCACGTCCAGCCCTATATGATGCGCTCCGCCGTGCCACATATAAGTGCCGATATCCTCATAATTCTCACATACACCGGCCGCTTTAAGCTGTTCAAAATTATATTTCCGTATCATACGGTCTACATCCGCCATCAAGATTCCCGGCTTTAATGTCCGGAACATATGATTAGATGTAGCAAGAGCGCACTCGTACAGAAGTCTCTGTCTGTCAGAAAACTTCCCATTGCAGGGCCATCCTCTGGAGACGTCTGTGATCTCGTGTTCCCACACCGCGCCCACATCGTTTAAGACCATATCTCCGTCCTTTGCCTGCCCGCGGTAACTATTGTAGTGGATGCAGAAATTATTTTCCCCGGCAGAAATAATGGATGGAAATCCTGGAACCAGGACGCCTTCCTGCGCCAGGGCATAGTCGTATTCCGCCTTATACTGATATTCGTACATCCCCGGCTTTGAAGCACGCATCATGGCTTCAATCCCCAGTCCGGTAATCCGCTCCGCTTCCCGCAGCGCATCTATTTCACAAGGTTTTTTGATCGTCCTCTGCTTTTTAAGCTGTGGGTGGAGATTTCCTATCCCGACATAGGGGTATCTGCTTTTAAGTTCCGCCGCCAAATGATCTGCCTCGTTTCCACCGTCGCCTAAGAAAACCTCGTCAAAATCCAGATATACCTTTGTGATGCATCCGGACCGGACAATTTTCCCCAGCTCTTCTTTGAACTCATCCACATACCCGTAAGACTGAATGCCGGAGATTTCCTCTGCCTCTTCTACTTTTATCCTTCTTCCCGTCCAACGCTCCGCAAGCATATCCGCAGGAAGGATAAACAGTTTTTCTTCAAAACCCCCTTCTTTCACCTGCGCCATCAGTATCGTGCCCGCCTGACAGATCCCAGTCAAATACACAAAATTCCGGTGCGCGAAGAAAGGATAATCCTCATCGTTTGTCTTCCTGGGCGCGTGTCCTGCAAACATGACAAGGACCGCGCCTGGCTCCAGACTTTCATACAACTCTTTTCTGTTTCCTTCATAAAACTCTCTATTGATGATCTTTTTCACAATATGTCCTCCGATTAGTTAAAACTTTGTTCCGTTCTATTGATAATCTCATCCTGCAAAGCCTTGCTCAGATTCCGGAAATGGTCGCTGTATCCTGCGACGCGCACGATCAGATCCTTATATTCTTCTGGATTCTTCTGAGCGTTAATGAGCGTCTCCCGATCGATCACATTGAACTGAATATGGTGTCCGTCCATATTGAAATATCCGCGTATCAGATTTGCCATCTGGTCCAGTCCTTCCTCGCCCGCAACCACATTCGGAGTAAACTTCTGGTTCAGCAAAGTCCCTCCGGTCCGGAGATGGTCCATCTTCGCACAGGAACGAATCACTGCCGTCGGCCCGTTTACATCCGCACCTTTCTCCGGAGAAATTCCTTCGGAAACAGGAACGTGTGCCAGACGTCCGTTCGCGCTCGCCATCATGACGTCGCCAAAATATACGTGACAGGTTGTCGGCAGCATATTGACGCGGTATGTTCCGCCCGTCATATTCTTTCTTCCCGTAACCTCTCCCTGGTAGAAACCAAATACACTCTTCATGATATCATCTGCATAGTCGTCGTCATTCCCGTATTTCGGCGTATGATTTCTCACCAGGTTCAGGATTCTTTCATGCCCTTCAAAATTATCGTTCAATGCCTGCATGAGTTCTTCCATGGTAAACTTCTTTTCATCGTAGACATTGTATTTTACAGCCGCCAGGCAGTCCGTG
>CAMNWW010000301.1 GCA_946566415.1 uncultured Lachnospiraceae bacterium
ATATTTTCAGCCGTACCAGTAAAGGGATTACTCCGACCGCAGAGGGGTATCTCTTTATTCAGGCTGCCAAAGCCATCACCATGGAACTGGACAAGATCTACAAGATCCCCTCTCTCATCGGTTTCAGTGCGGATATTTCTTTATCCTGCACCTGGTCGTCGCAGTTTTACTGTAGTTTCATGAATTTTAAAGCCAAGAATTCTCCTGAAATACGGGATTCCTACAAGGAAACCGGGCTGATCCAGAACTTCCAGGACGTACAGGAAAACCGCTACCGCCTGGCGCTTTTCTATTGTTTTCATTCCCGGACAGCCTACCACCAGGAGGAGGCTAGAAAGACGAATCTGACAGCCGAGCTTATTGTAGAAAACCTGCCCGTCGTAGCGCTGATGTCGGTAACACACCCTCTTGCCAAAAGGCCCTCCCTTTCTTTACATGATATCCACGCGTATCCCCTCGTACTTTTTGAGGATTTTGAGAACGAAGACTGGCAGAATATCCTTCACATTTCTCCTACCCAGAAGGTCCTTTATGTTTTCGACCGGGGCGGGATTGAGGATTCCTGCCTTCAAAGCGATTATATTTCTATCATAAAAAAAAGCGCCGTCACTATGTTCCCGGCAAGCTCGCTTCTCGAGATCCCGATTTCTGATTTGGACGATTCTCTTGACGTTCTTTTGCTCAAACATAAAACTTATGCTCTCAACCGACGGGAAAAGGCGTTCATCCGACAGTTCAAAAAGGATATTACCCCTTAAATCTTTCGGTTGACATCCCCTTTCCTGCAACGGTATAATAGAAAAGAGAAGTGACTACATGAGAACTCGCATTCTTTCATTTTAAGAATCCGGGTTCTTTTTTCACGAGTCGGTAAAACATAGTTAATTATTATAGGAGGAATTGAAAATATGAAGTATGACGTAATCATTATCGGCGCAGGCCCGGGAGGTATCTTCTCTGCTTACGAATTAGTAAAACAGACAAAAGATCTGAAAATCGCCGTTTTCGAGACGGGATGTCCGCTCGAAGAAAGACACTGCCCCATTGATGGAGAAAAAGTGAAATCCTGTATCAAATGTAAAACTTGCGCGATCATGAACGGCTTTGGCGGAGCAGGTGCGTTTTCTGACGGAAAATATAATATTACCAATGATTTCGGAGGCACCCTATATGAATATATTGGTCGGGAACGGGCCCTGGAATTGATGAAATACGTAGATGGCATCAACGTTTCCCACGGAGGAGAGAACACAAAAATGTACTCTACGGCCGGGACCAGTTTTAAGAAAATCTGTATCCAGAATAAACTAAAACTTCTGGATGCTTCCGTACGGCATCTGGGGACAGATATCAATTATGTGGTATTGGAAAATCTATATCATGAACTGAAAGACGCTGTTGATTTCCATTTCCACACCGCTGTTGAAAATGTTGAGTGCATTGACACGGGCTACCGCGTCCATTTTAAGGATGGTTCTGCCGACTGTCAGAACTGTATCATTTCCGTAGGGCGCAGCGGCAGTAAATGGATGGAGCATATCTGTAAAGAACTCGAGATTCCCACGCATTCCAACCGTGTAGACCTGGGCGTGCGTGTAGAACTTCCTGCTGTGATCTTCTCCCATTTAACAGATGAACTGTATGAAAGCAAGATCGTATACCGAACGGAGAAGTTTGAGGACAATGTACGTACCTTCTGCATGAATCCTTACGGGATCGTGGTAAATGAAAATACGAATGGGATTGTTACCGTGAACGGGCACAGCTATGAAGACCCTGCCCACCAGACCGAGAACACGAATTTCGCTCTTCTGGTTGCAAAACATTTTTCAGAGCCGTTTAAAGACAGTAACGGTTACGGCGAAAGCATCGCCCGCCTGTCCAATATGCTGGGCGGAGGCGTGATCGTACAGCGTTTCGGCGATCTGGTGCGAGGACGCAGAAGTACAGTAAAACGTATCCAGGAGGGACTTGTAACGCCTACACTTGCCGCAACGCCCGGAGACTTAAGCCTTGTTCTGCCTAAACGGATCCTGGACGGCATTATGGAGATGATCTACGCTTTGGATAAGATCGCCCCAGGCACCGCCAACGACGATACGCTTCTCTACGGAGTAGAGGTAAAGTTCTACAATATGGAAGTCGAACTCGACACAAATCTGCAAAGCAGATACCCGGGGCTTTATATCATCGGCGACGGAAGCGGGGTCACTCATTCCCTCTCCCACGCCTCTGCAAGCGGAGTCCATGTGGCAAGACATATCGCGGACATGTTATAATGCTATAATGTTCTAACATCATGTAAACAGATGCGGCGCCGGTTTACCCCAGCGCCACATCTAATATCATCATAATAAGAAAACCTACAACAAATCCCAGAGTCCCTGCTTTTTCGTCTTCTCCGGCATATGCTTCCGGAATCAATTCCTGGACGACTACATAGATCATCGCCCCGGCGGCAAAAGACAGAAACCAGGGCATCGCCGGACGTACCGCCCCGGCGGCCAGGGCTGCCAGCACACCGAAAACAGGCTCTACTACCGCCGACATGCTTCCATAAAAGAAAGCTTTTCTTCTCCCCACTCCGCTTTGCGCAAGCGGAAGCGAAATGGCCGTTCCCTCTGGAAAATTCTGGATCGCGATGCCTACTGTAAGCGCTGCCGCACCGGAAAAAAGAGCCGCGTTTCCCGGATTTTGAGCCGCTAATGCGAATGCCAGCCCGATCGCCATTCCTTCTGGTATATTATGAGCTGTGATCGCCGTCACAAGCATCGCCGTATTCTTCTCCAGACTCCTATCCTCCCATTTCCCCAGAATGTAGTCCGCCAGAAGAAGGAGCAAAACTCCCA
>CAMNWW010000302.1 GCA_946566415.1 uncultured Lachnospiraceae bacterium
GCGAACTCTCCATTTCTTCCTACCTCTTTTCTATATCAATGCTCATCGCCGAACAAACTGGGCTAAATATCCAGTTCCGCTTCCGTCGCATTTTCATATATAAATGCACGTCTCGGCGGTACTTCTGTCCCCATCAGCATCTCCGTCACACTGGAAGCCATCCGGGCGTCCTCAATCTCGACCCGTTTCATCAGGCGTGTTTCAGGGTTTAAAGTCGTCTCCCAGAGCTGGTCTGCGTCCATCTCGCCAAGCCCCTTATAACGCTGGAGAGTGAACGCCCCGTCATGGGTCTTCCGATACCGCTCCAACGCTTTGTCGTCGTAAAGATACTCCTCTTCGCCTTTCTTCGGCATAGCTTTATAGAGCGGCGGCATGGCCACATACACATGCCCTTCATAAATCAGCTCCGGCATAAACCGGTAAAACAAAGTCAAAAGAAGCGTTGAGATATGGGCGCCGTCCACATCCGCGTCCGCCATGATAATAATTTTATCATACCGCAGCTTTGTAATATCAAAATCATTCCCATACCCTTCTGAAAAACCACATCCGAAGGCGTTGATCATGGTCTTGATCTCTGCGTTGGCAAGGACTTTATCAATACTTGCCTTCTCCACGTTCAGAATCTTGCCCCGGATCGGAAGTATTGCCTGGTACATCCGATCCCTGGCGGTCTTCGCAGAACCTCCCGCCGAATCCCCCTCCACAATAAATATCTCACACTTTGACGCGTCCCGGCTTTCACAGTTCGCCAGCTTTCCGTTGCTGTCAAAAGAAAATTTCTGTTTTGAAAGAAGGTTCGTCTTCGCTTTTTCTTCCGTCTTACGGATCTTCGCCGCCTTCTCGGCGCAGGAGATCACCTTCTTCAAAGACTCCAGATTCCTGTCAAAATACCGCGGCACCTCGTCGCTTGTCACCTTTCCCGCCGCCTTTGCCGCGTCCTGGTTGTCCAGCTTAGTCTTAGTCTGCCCTTCAAAACGGGGATCCGGATGTTTGACGGAAACAATCGCCGTCATTCCGTTCCTTACATCCGCCCCTGTAAAATTCGCATCCTTTTCTTTCAGAATCCCCAGTTCTCTTGCATACTGGTTCATAATTGTTGTAAATGTGGTCTTGAACCCTGTCAGATGGGTCCCGCCTTCCGCGTTATAAATATTATTGCAAAATCCCAGCACATTCTCATGGAACTCGTTCACATACTGAAAAGCAGCCTCCACCTCAATCCCTTCGGACTCTCCTTTAAAATATACCGGTTCATGCATCACTTCCTTATTCTTATTCAGTTCCCTGATAAATCCGATAATGCCCTCCGGCTCATGATACGTGATCTTCTCGGCAGGCTCCTTCCTTTTATCCTCAAAAAAGATCGTCAGATTCGGATTCAGGTACGCTGTCTCGTGCAGACGGCTCTTGATCTCCTCCTCCCGGAACCGAATCTTCTCAAAAATCGTATCGTCCGGCAGAAAATTGATGCAGGTTCCTGTCTTTTTCGTCTTTCCGATCACCGGAAGCAGGCCGTCATTAAGCTCGATCACCGGAATCCCTCGTTCATAACGGTCATGATGGATGAACCCGTCCCGGCTGATCTTGATATCCATATAGGAAGAGAGTGCGTTCACCACAGACGAACCTACACCGTGGAGCCCGCCGCTGGTCTTATATACCGAATCATCAAACTTCCCGCCCGCATGCAGTGTAGAGTATACGACCCGCGCCGCGGAAACTCCCTTTGCGTGCATTCCCACCGGAACTCCCCTGCCGTTATCTGTCACAGTGGCGGACCCGTCCTTTTCCAATGTAACCTGTATCTGGTCGCAGCATCCTGCCAGATGCTCATCCACTGCGTTGTCTAAAATCTCATATACCAGATGGTTCAGCCCCTTCGTTCCGACACTCCCAATGTACATCCCCGGGCGCTTCCGTACTGCTTCCAGCCCTTCCAGTACCGCAATACTCTCCGCATCATATGTAGACTGCTTTGCCATATCATAACCTCACTTTTTTACAGTAAAATACAACATTTATGAATCATTATAGCGGATTTGTCCTTATCAGACAATCTTTTTCTTTCACTTTCCCTTCTCTTCTTCTGCCGTGAAAATCCTTCTAACCCAGCACCTCATCCAGAAGTTCCGCCAATGGCTCCATCGCATTTTTCATTTCCTGCACCGTATTGGTCTGTGCGCCCGCCTCGATGAGCAGCATTTTCGGCATCAGATCCATATTATATTTATACCCCTTCAGATAAATCCTCCTTGTGTATCCCGGATATTTTTTCTCTGCAGCCACCTTCATCTGCATAGAAAACGCCAGGTTATCCTGAATATATGGATTTTCCATTCCTGTTAAGTTACCGTTCGCCCTGGTCCTTGACATTCCGTTAAAGAACATGATCTGCGCTGTCTCCTTCCCATTCACATTCGTTACCAGATGCGTGCCCTCTCCTACTCCGTCTCTATGTAAATCAATAACGACCTCTATGCTGGGATTATCTTTCAAAATCTGTATGATATCCGGACGCGCCAGCTCATATGCTTCGCTCCGGTCCAGTTTCCCGTCGATCAGGTCATATACGCCTTTATGGTGCAGGGTTGGAATATGATACTTGTCGTTCAAAAGTTCGGTCAGATAGTCCCCCACTCCGACAATGCTGGTAGAAGAATCTCCGTCCGAATCAACAAACGCCTCCTGGGAGTGGGTGTGAAAGATTAATATCTTCGGTCCCTCTTCTTCCTTATTTATACTGAGATCTTTTGCCATAAGCTCGGCGGCGTTCAGATCTGCTTCTTCTGCATAGGTCACACTGTCTATGGT
>CAMNWW010000303.1 GCA_946566415.1 uncultured Lachnospiraceae bacterium
CCGTCAGCTTTTCATACATTGTTGAAAATTCAAAATCAACCCCTATATTCTCATAGAAATGTTTTGTGCGATTTTTGCACTCAACGCCATTTACTAAGCAAGAGCCTTGATATGTACGCAACATTCCGATCAAAATCTTCTGTAATGTGCTTTTTCCTGCCCCAGAGGGTCCTAGAAATCCAAAGATTTCACCCTTTGGAATGGAAAAACTCATACCAGAAATAAATGGACTTTTCGTGTAACTAAACGAAAGATTTTCTACTGTAATCATGTCTACCTCCATACTGTTTGACTCAATCACTCTATATAGTCAATTTAAAGGCTGTTTTAAGTCTGGCTGGTTGCCAGACTCTTTAAATAATTTGTGTCACAAGACCATAAATCAGGGAATACAGCGCTTCATCATACTGTTCACCAATCTCTGCCTTATGAAGCGTTGCAAAATAAATTGCATGGAATGCGGCACTGAGAACTTTTATATCTACTTCTTTTTTCACAGGAAACAGGGCAAGCATTTTTTCAATCGTATCCGTATCGTCCCGAAAATGCTCCTCCACAATTTCCCGTGGCAGCTTACGCACAAGCAATTCCACTTCATTCACATCGATCCGTTTCAAAATCAGCATTTCCTCTGTCATTTTATAGAACTCAAAGATCACATCGGTCAGCTTTTCCGCGGACAACTCTGTACTGGCAATGCCAGAAATGGTCTGATACAGCCTGCGGTTGACATTTTCCTGCTGTTCTTGAATAACTTCAAACAAAAGCAATTCTTTTGATTTATAAAAGAGATAGAAAGTTCCTTTTGGAATATTAACCCGTTTCACGATTTCATCGACTGTCGTGCGGCGGACGCCATACCTCGCAAGGCATTTTGCCGCTTCTTCTTTCAACCGCTTTCTGATGTATTCCCGCTCCTGCTCTGAATAGCTCTTTGGCACATTAACGCCTCCTATTTGACTGATTTTGATTATATAGTCATTATATGTGGTTTTTAAAACTTTGTCAATATTCTGTTGGGTAAATGTTACCAAGCATAAACTATGAATTAGAAAAGCCTTAATACAGACAGGCTTTGGACCGGATGTTATAGGAAATTATAATAGAATGGCGCAGAAGGTTGACAACAGCAGGTTAGATAGCGTATTTTATATAGTATGGACAATAAGAAAGCAATAGCAATATTTAGTTTTACCAGAACAGCGAATGAGCTGAATGTCCGTGTCCGGGAAGAATTATCAGGCCGCGGTTATATCTGTGAGGGATATACGGCGGCAAGATTGGCGGGATGCAGCGGGCTTAAGGCGCTTGGCATGGATACCAGAGCATGGATCGGACAGCAGTGGGGAAAGAAGGACTTCCTGTTCATAGGCGCCGCGGGGATCGCCGTCAGGTATATCGCCCCCTGGGTTAGGGATAAGTATACGGATTCAGCGGTTCTTGTGATGGATGAGAAGGGAGAATACATCGTTCCGCTGCTCTCCGGACACATGGGAGGCGCGGTGGAGATTGCCAGGACGGTTGCGGCGGCAGTGCACGCGGCGGCAGTGCTCACGACGGCGACGGATGTGCAGGGACGATTTGCGGTGGATGTATTCGCGCGGGACAACCATCTTCGCGTGACAGACCGGAAGCTTGTGACCAGGATAACGGCGGCAGTATTAGAGGGGGAGCCTGTGGGCTTCTACAGTGGACTGCCCGATGTAGATGTTCCCAAGGAATCAGGGCTTATTCGGTGTGAGAGCTTCGGAGGACTTGCGGATCATACATATGGGATCGCGGTTATGGCGGCTAAGAGGGACGCTTGTCCTGTCCGGGAGGCGGAACAGGCAGGGATTCTGGTACTGGAACCATTCGCAGACTGTAAGGTAGTGGCCGGGATCGGCTGCAGGAAGGGTACGCCCATGGGGCAGATCAAGGCGGCGCTAGTAGAAGTGCTGGCAGAACAGGGGCTTGGCACAGGAGATGTGACAGGGCTTGCAAGCATCGACCTTAAGAAGGAGGAAGCCGGGATCTATGAGCTTGCAGAGGAGCTTGGCGTTCCCTTTCATACATATCCGGCATCAGAGCTTCGGGAAGTACCAGGCAAGATAGAAGGTTCTGATTTTGTCTCGAAGGTTACGGGAGTGGATAATGTATGCGAGCGCGCCGCGAGGCGCTGTTCGCCGGGAGGAAGAGTATTACAGTCTAAACGGATCGTTGACGGGATTACCCTTGCACTTGTGGAAGCTATAGCAGGGGAACGTCCCAGAGTGCTGCTGTTTGGCGGAACGACGGAGAGTATTGCCTTGTTTCAATTCCTGCAGGGATTTGATCTGGATGTCATCTTAAGCGTAGCCACAGAATACGGCATGGAAAGAGCCAAAGAAAGCGGGACTGCCAAAGAAGACGGAAGGATGAGGATCATCTGCGGCAGGATGGGGCGCGAAGAGATCCTTGCATTCGCAGAGAAGAATGATGTGGAGCTGGTGATCGACGCCACCCATCCATTTGCCAGGGAGGTTACGGCCAATATCAGGTGGGCGTGCCGGAAGTCTTCCATAGAATATATCCGATGTCTGCGGGAAGAGACAGATCCTCCCAAGGAGACGGCAGGGCAGGCGGTCTATGTGGATTCCGTGGAGGAAGCGGTAGAATACCTGAAGTCTGTGAAGGGGAATATCCTCATTACCACCGGAAGCAAGGAGCTTGGGAAGTTCTGTGAATTGCCGGATTACCGGACACGGTGTTACGCGAGGGTATTGTCCGTGCCGGATTCCGTGAGAGCGGGAGTTGCGTGCGGATTCGCCGGCAGGAACCTG
>CAMNWW010000304.1 GCA_946566415.1 uncultured Lachnospiraceae bacterium
CTGGAAGAGCTGATTCATTGTGGGGCCGATACATTTATCCGCGTGGGAACCTGCGGAAGAATTTGCCCGGAAAGCTATGACGAGAGTCTGGAAGGAGTGATTATCACTGGCGCGGTACGGGATGAAGGCACGACGGTACACTATGTGCCGATCGAGTATCCCGCTATGGCCGACCGCCATGTGACAGATGCGCTTGCACGTGCATGCGAGGCGAAAGGATATCGGTTTGCGGAAGGCATCGCACAGTCTAAGGACTCTTTTTATGGACAGCATGACCCGGACGGTATGCCGAACAGCGGAAGGCTTCATCAGAGATGGGAAGCGTGGGAAAAGAGCGGCGTTATGGCGTCGGAAATGGAGACGGCGGCGCTTTTCATCGTTTCTTCCGTCAGAGGCGCAAGGGCAGGCGCGATCATGGCGTACGGGAGCATGAACGACCATACGATCGAGCTGGCCTGCGATGCGATCAAAATCCTTATTGAGGAAGATAAGAAAAAGGAAACGAAGTAAGGGAGAGGGTTAAAATGGGATTTTATGAAGAAAAACTGATTCCCATTATCAAAGAAGTGTGCCGGGTGATTGAAGAGACGCCGCATATGCAGGATATTTTAAAGGGGACGATGTCTCTTGAACGTTTCCGGTTCCAGATCAAGCAGAATTACCAGTATTTGATGGACTATACCAGGTGCTGGGCGGTTGGATTTTCCAAATGCACTTGCTTTGATGAAATGCAACAGTGGTATCAGATCATGAAGAATACAATGGAAGGAACGGTAATGATGAACCGAACTTTTTGGGCCGAACAGATCGGTGTCTCCCTGGAAGAGATGGACGCTGTCATCGAGGCTCCGGGAAAACGGTCGTATACTTCTTTTCAGCTTATGTGCGCGGAGCAAGGGCGCCTTGCGGAATGTATGATGGCGCTGTTCCCCTGCAATATCTTGTACCGCTTTTTCGGGGAAGATCTTTTGCCGAAATGTACGCTTCCGAAGGATAACATGTATTATCAGTGGCTTGAGTTCTATACGAGCGAGGAATATGTGGCAAAGACGGATAATGAGATCGGCATGGTGAATAAGCTATGCGCACATACTACGGAGAGGGAACATGCAAGGCTTTTGTAATTTTTTGCTAAAAGATGTAATTATGATATTCTGCAGTGGCAGGATATGTACCACAATATGACTACTTGGCCGATCGACTCGATTTTCCCGGCAAAGTTCACAACAATAGAGGAGTAATTCATGGAAGAGAAAAAAAAGATTATTATCGATACAGACTGTGGTTCCGACGATGCGATGGCGATTGCCATGGCTCTGAATGACCCGGCATATGAAATACAGCTTATAACCGCTGTTTCTGGAAATGTGCCGATGAAGCAGGCGGCGACGAACGCGCTGACGACGATTGAATATGCGGGTACATATGAGCCTCCAGTATATATGGGCTGTGATAAACTGTTACTGAAAAGGCTGGAATGCGCCTATGAGACGCATGGAGACGACGGTATGGGCGATATCGGTCTTGTCCCTAAACGGCTGAAAGCCGCCGAGGGAAACGGAGTCATTAAGATGATCGAGGCTCTGAATGCGAGTAAGCCGGGAGAGATCGATATTGTCGCGCTTGGTCCCCTTACGAATCTTGCGATCGCGATCCGGTTGGACTTTGAGGCGATGAAAAAGGCAGGGAGAATCGTCATTATGGGGACGGCAGGTCTTGGAGAAGGTAATGTATCTCCTGTGGCGGAATTCAATATATGGCAGGATGCCGAGGCTGCGAAGATCGTAGCTGAGTCCGGACTTGAGCATATTGTATTTGTAGGCTGGGATGCATGCCTGGGCGACGCAATGCTGACTCCGGATGAAATTAAGACAATCCAGGAAAGCGGTCCGCTTGGTAAATTTGCTATTGAATGCAATAGGTGCCTGATGGAAATGAATAAGGAACGCTTTGGGGATTATTATCTGGATATGGCTGACCCTTCTGCGATGGCGGCGGCATTATATCCGGACTGTGTCGAGAAATGTGAAAAATATTACTGTGAAGTAGATGTGTCAGCGGGACCCAGCTATGGCGCCGTATTGGTGGATAGAAGCAATGTGCTGGGCAAAGAGCCGAACGTGTATATCTGCAGTAAATTATATGCGGATAAATATAAAGAGTACATTTACAAAACATTAAGGGTGAAATAAGGAGGATTAAAGATGGGAATGTTGAAAGTAAAATTTTTGATGGGACCGGCAGAGTGTAACGACAGAAATATTCCGGAATACAGCAAAGAATTTTTGGAAGATTTGAGTAAGGCGATGGGGGATGAGGTTGTCTGTGCTGAGATGGACGAGGTAAGCGTTCAGCCCCTCCCGGTGTATTTTATCGCTTCCGGCGGAGCGGAGCGGGGATTTGAGGCGGTTTATGAGCAGACAAAAGAGCCGTATATCCTGCTGACGACCCCGGCATATAATTCTCTGGCGGCGTCTATGGAGATCATGGGCTTTCTTCAGGAACATGGATTGAAAGGCGAGATCCTCCACGGCTCTGCCGAGACGATCGCAAAGCGTCTGAAAGTACTAAAGAGAGTGGCGGATGCGAAGGAGAAACTTGCCCATACGCGTCTGGGCTGTTTTGGCGCTCCTGGCGGACTGATCGCCAGCGAAGCAGATTTTGACGTGATGAAAAAAGTAAGCGGCATGGAGCTTGTACTTTTTGGGCTGGACGAGCTGGTAGAGGAGTACCGCAAGGGCGGGTACCCTGAGAATGCCTATACGGAAGAACTTAAGAAAAAGGGATATGATGCCGATG
>CAMNWW010000305.1 GCA_946566415.1 uncultured Lachnospiraceae bacterium
GAGATACATAATGTACAGACCCCATCGCACTGGAACTGACTGTATGCGAGGTCGTAGCCCTGGCAATGCCAAAATCGGTCACTTTTACCTTTCCTTCTTTGGAAATAATAATATTCTGAGGCTTAATATCCCTGTGGATGATATGATTATCATGGGCCGCCTCAATCCCTGTACACATCTGAATCGCAATACTGACCACCTCTTTCGTGGACAGACGCTTCTTTTTCTGTATATATTCTTTCAGGGTGATCCCTTCTACCAGTTCCATGACCATATAGTAGAGTCCCCTGTCTTCCCCAACGTCATAAACATTCACAATATTCGGATTCAAAAGACCAGCCGCGGCCCTTGCCTCGGAACGGAATTTCTTGACGAAGTTCTCATCTTCCCGATATTCCTTCTTCAGCACCTTAATCGCCACATAGCGGTTCAGCATACTGTCTCTGCCTTTGTAGACATCCGCCATCCCGCCGGCGCCGATCTTGCTGATCACCTCATACCGCTCCCCTAAAACAATGTCATCTTTTACCATATACTCACCTCATCTGAAAATGGCTGCGCCAGCACGATCCCGATATTATCCTTTCCGCCGTTCTCGTTGGCACGTTCGATCAAACTCTGTCCCGCCTCGACAATATCCCTTGCTCCTTTTACGACTGCAAAGATTTCCTCGTCTTCTACCATATTACAAAGCCCATCGGTGCACATCAGGATGGTGTCTCCCCTTCGCAGGCCGAATTCATAAAAATCAGCCTCTACATCCTCCTTGGCGCCGATTGCCCGGGTTATGATATTCTTATCCGGATGATGCCTTGCCTCTTCCTCATTGATCCCTCCGAGACGAAGCATCTCCTCTACCAGGGAATGGTCCCTGGAGAGCTGACGGATATTTTTATTAATCAGGTACAGGCGGCTATCACCGACATTAACGAAATAGAGCGTGTGGTCGATCACTGTCGCTGCGACAAGCGTCGTCCCCATTCCCTCCAGCTTGATATCCTTCCCCGCCGCCTCGATCAGCTTGTGGTTCGCCGTCCGGACTGCGTCCCGGAGTATCTCCTCCGGTCCTTCTTTCAATGTATGCCGCAGTTCTTCCGTCAGAACCTCCACTGTATATTTTGAAGCGAAATCTCCCGCCTTATGTCCGCCCATCCCGTCGGCCACTACCAAAAAATTCGGCAGAGTACCCAGCGGTTCATCTGTAGCGTACACATAGTCCTGATTGACTTCTCTTTTTCTTCCCACGTCGGTCATGGAAAATGTCTTCATAATTACCTCTTTCTTCCCATCGCCGTCAGGCGACTTAATTCAGGGATCCCGAGCTTCTGCGAAGGGTACTCCTTGCAGTTGACGTCAACTGTTCTCAGATATCATCGTCCTTCGCCGGAGCTGACCGCACGCGCCGTCGATATCTGAACCCAGTTCTCTTCTTATAGTAACATTAATCCCATGTTTTTCAAGTTTATTTTTGAAATTATTGGCACTTTTTTTGTCTGGCCTGCGATAATTCGTTTCTCGGACAGGATTCACCGGAATCAAATTCAAGTGACAGTTCCGTTTTTCTAAAAGAGAGATCAAAGACGCCGCGTCCTCTTCCATGTCATTGACCCCATGCACAAGGCTGTACTCGAATGTGATCCTGCGGCCCGTAGCGGTAAAATAATCGTCGCAGGCACGAATCACCTCATCTAAAGCATATTTATTTGCCACCGGCAATAATTCCCGGCGTTTCTCCTGACTCGCGCCGTGCAGGGAAAGCGCCAATGTGATTTGAAATTTTTCTTCCGCAAGACGGTAAATGTTCGGCACAATACCGCATGTTGACGCCGTAATGTTTCTCTGGCTGATATTCAGCCCGTCCTTGTCGCTGAGCATTCGGACGAACCGTACAAAATTTTCATAGTTATCCAGCGGCTCCCCGCTTCCCATCACGACTACATTTGATACCCTCTCCTTGCTTATTTTCTGGATCCGGTAAATCTGGCGCAGCATTTCCGAGGCCGTCAAGTTCCTTTCAAGCCCGCCCAGAGTGGACGCGCAGAAACGACATCCCATCCTGCACCCCACCTGCGAAGAAATACAGACAGAATTGCCATGCTTGTACCTCATCAGCACACTCTCCACCATACTGCCGTCCGTAAGGGAAAACAGAAATTTATTCGTCCCGTCGGTCCGGGATACCTGACGTCTTGCCATCTCCATCTTCCTGATCTCATACCCGGCGTCCAGTTTTTCCCGAAGCGCGGCGGGCAGATTCGTCATCTCAGAAAAGTCATCCGCCAGCTTCTGATGGATCCACTGATAGATCTGGTCTGCGCGGAATGTCTTCTCCCCCATGCCTTCCATTTCTTTCTTCAACTCTTGCAGCCCGAAAGATGCGATATCCTTTTTCGCCTGTTCCTGCATCTTCACTCTTCTCCCATCCGTTTAAAAACAGCAATATAAAATCCGTCCGTCATCTCGGACGGAAAGATCTGTTCTTCATATTCCATCGTATATTCCGGGAACATCTCCGTAAACCAGCGGGCGTTCTCCTCATTCTCAGCCCGGCAGACCGTACATGTACTATACACCAGTGTTCCGCCCCGTCTTACATATGAATGCACAGTCTCCAGGATTTTCCTCTGAAGGGCTGCAAGCTCCTCTATCTGTTCCCTTGTCACCCGATACTTGACATCCGTCTTTTTCGACATTACGCCAAGTCCGGAGCAGGGAAGGTCCGCCAGAAGTACATCCGCCTTCTCCTCTGAAGCCGCGTCATAAATAAGAGCGTCCTTTCTTTCCGCCTGGAT
>CAMNWW010000306.1 GCA_946566415.1 uncultured Lachnospiraceae bacterium
TAGTGATCGCACCGGGGTGCTGCATTCCATCGGACATACCAGAATATCGTTTTACTGTTTTAAAAGAAGTGGTAGACGAAATCGCCGAAAGCGAATTATAATAATACAAAGGGTACAAAAACCCGTAATCACAAAAAAGAAGAGGAATAAGGTATGTCAATAAGGCAGCAGGTCGCTCTTGCAGCAGGGGTATCTGAGGCGACGGTTTCACATGTAGTTAATAAAAGCAAGTACGTAAGTCCAGAGCTGGAAGCACGCGTACTCGCAGCGATAAAAAAGTATGATTACCATCCCAGCACGATAGCTAGAAGTATGGTTACCAAGAGAAGCAATCATGTTGCAATGCTGGTAAACGATTTAAAGAATCCCAGGTATGCGGCGATTGCAGAGGCGATGCAGAAAACGGCGGCAAACTATGGGTATATCGTTTCTATTATAGACTTCAATAGTTTTGAGATGGACAACAATCAGGTCATGGATTTGATTTCGCGAAATATTGACGGAATCTTTGTCGCGACGTATACCGACGATCTGAAACCGGCGCTGGATAAGGCGATGTCGTCCGGTATCAAGGTCATCTCAGCCGTGAAAGAATTTGGCATTGTGCTGAACACAGACTATGTTCCGTCACTGGATGAGATGATGAAAGATTTGAAGGGACTGGGCCATGAACGGGTCGCTTATATCAGTGGCTATTCTATAAAAGAGTCCCAGCATTCTAAGTTCGAGGCGTTTAAAAGTGCAGTACGTAAGTATGGAATGGAGGAAGATACGGCACTCATTGTAGACGGGAAGCCGCCGTACCGGGCTGATTTCAGGGCAGGGTACGACGGGGCGAAGGAGCTGCTTGAAAGAAAAGCAAGAATGACGGCCATTTTTGCAGTGAATGATCTTGCGGCGATCGGCGTCCTCGCAGCATTGAGGGAGGAAGGACTTCATGTCCCGGAAGACATCTCCATTGTAGGATGCGACAATATCGATATGGCAGAATTCATGGATCCGCCTCTTTCAACCCTGGATGTTCCGAAGGAAAAGATGGGGGAGGCGGCAATGAAAATGCTGCTGAAATTAATGAAGAAAGAGCCATGTGAAGATGTTTGGATTCCTTCAGAATATATCAGAAGGAAGTCGGTAAGCTTGGTAAAGCGGGAAGGCGTCTAAGGTAAAAATTAAGAGGCGTGTTTGTGCCTCTTATTTTTTTGCGCAAAAATATGGAAAAAAGGAGAACAGCAATGAAGAAAATCGTAGTGACAGGAGCAACATCAGGGATTGGATTATCAACGGCAGAACTATTATTGGAGAGAGGATACCAGGTCATGCTGGTAGGGACGAGCGAAGAAAAAGCGGCAAAGATTATGCCGCGCCTTAAAGAAACCTATCAGGAGCGGGTCGAATTCTGTAAGTGCGATGTGTCGAAGAGGGAAGAGGTAAAACATTTATTTGAGGAGACGATCCAGCGCTTTGGAGGAGTGGACGGAATTGTAAATAACGCCGGAATTTTTGTGAAGGGGGAACTTCACCAGGTTTCGGATGAGGACTGGGACAGGATTTTTGACGTAAATGTGAAATCAATTTACCTTATGTCCTGTTATTTTGTGCCGTACATGAAAGAGAACGGGGGAGGTTCCATCGTAAATACCGCTTCGGTTTCCGGCCTTTGCGGGGATTACAATATGGCGTCCTACAACGCCGCAAAAGGAGCGGTGATTAATTTGATGCGGGCTATGGCGCTTGATTACGGAAAATATGGAATCCGTGTAAATAATGTATGCCCGTCGGCATGTGCGACGCCTATGTTCATGGCAAACCCGCCGGAGGTAGTCGAACAGTTTAACAAGGCGAATCCGATCGGTAGGATCTGTACTCCTACGGAAGTAGCGAAAGCGATCTATTTCCTGCTCAGCGACGAATCCACATCCTGCAACGGAATGAATCTGACGGTATCCGGCGGGATGGAGATGTACAGCGGGCAGCCGGTTCAGCTGTAGAAAAGGAGGAAAAAGATGTTGGAATTGACGAGCAGGCTGAAAAAGCTGAAAGACCGACTATTTAACATAGAGTACCACGACCCGGGGAAATGGTATTTTGCGGACACGAATATCCTTGATATCGAAGGAAACGAGTTTTTACGGGGGGAGCCGATGGTGGTGAGGAAAGCGTATGCTCATCAGCATATCTGCTATAACCTCCCCACAATTATCAAACCGGATGAACTGATCGTTGGATGTCCGAACCAGAACAGCGTCGGGTGGGGAAGTACGATTCCCAAGTACTTTGACCAGGGTGAAAAAGAGCTGGCTGAGAAATATGAATTGGACGAGTGCTCTGTGTGGGGGCATCATCCGCCTGCCTTTGATAAGATCATCGACCAGGGCGTGACAGGAGTGAAGACGGAAGTAGAGGAAGCGCTGTGGGCGGAATTAGAAAAAGAAACACCGGATCAGGTTTCCGTGGATGAATACAGGGCTATGTTGATTGCACTGGACGCTCTTACAGCGTTTGCGAAAAGATATGCGGACGAAGCACTGCGGGAGGCGTGCAGGTGCGCGGACGAGAACAGAAAGGCGGAGCTCCTTAAGATATATGAAGTCTGCCGCCATGTTCCGTTAAATCCGGCAAGAACCCTGCAGGAGGCCGCACAGTCCTATTGGTTTACCTACTCGGTCGTAAACAGCGGCGGGGAATTTATCCCTTTGGGGCGTGCGGATCAGTATTTGTATCCTTATTACCAAAAGGATATCGACGCGGGAAGGATCACCGAGGAGGAAGCGATTGACATTAT
>CAMNWW010000307.1 GCA_946566415.1 uncultured Lachnospiraceae bacterium
TTGGGAGTGCAAAGCACGGAAAAATCGACGGTGGACTCATTTGTCGGGTAACTCAAATAATGCCCGACCGAAGCGGAGCGTAGATGTGGGAGCGCATAGCGCGGAACAATCCGTGGCATCATGAGGTCAAAAGCCCCGCCCCGATATGAGGATAAAAGAGGGGCGGCATATTATTTTGGGGAAGGAATAGGCATGTCGACAATAAGAGAGATCGCTGAAAGAGCCGGGGTTTCCGTGGCAACGGTATCCAGAGTGCTGAATTATGACGAGACACTGAATGTTCAGGATGAAACGAGGAAAAAGGTATTCGAGGCCGCGGAACAGTTAGAGTACCAGATGAAAGAGAAAAAGAGGCGGAAGCGGAAACTGAAAATCGGAGTGATCTGCTCCTATTCTCTGGAAGAAGAGCTGGAAGACATTTTTTATCTGTCTGTACGTGTGGCAATTGAAAAGGAGATTGAAAAAGAGGGTAATAAACGGATTGCGCTTAGTCTGAGCGAGAATACGGAACAAGTATCTGTTGTAGACGGGCTTGTATGTCTCGGGACTTTCAGCCATTCGATGTTCCAGAAGATTGAAGGATTCCAAAAACCGACGGTATTCGTAGACGCTATCGGGGATCGGGATACCAGCGACTCTATTATGACAGATATTGACCATTCGGTGGGAAAGGTGCTGGATTTCCTTTGGGAACAGGGACATCGGAAGATTGCGTTTATTGGCGGCATGGATATGGATGCGGACGGAAAAGAGGTGCAGGACGCCAGGCTGCCCGCATACAGAAAGTATATGGAAAACAGGGGTGTCCTATGCGAGGAATATATTCGGATCGGCGGGTTTACGCCCAAGTACGGACATTGTCTGGGATGTGAGCTGCTGGAGTTAGAGGAGAGGCCTACGGCGATTTTTACAGCAAACGATTCACTGGCGGTAGGCTGTTACAGAGCGATCACTGAGAATGGACTGCGGATTCCCCAGGACGTCAGCGTGGTTGGATTTAACGATATTTCCATGGCAAAATATCTGGTCCCTCCGCTGACGACAGTACATGTACATATGAATTTTATGGGGAGCCAGGCGGTTAAGATGCTGGTAGAACGGATACAGGCGGAACGGGACATCTGTATGCATGTGCGTGTGCCGACCAGCCTGGTCGTGCGCCAAAGCGTCAGCAGGCGTGGAGAATAAAGAAGGATCTGTACCTGTGTAAGATAAAAACGAAGAAATACTTGGAAAGGAATGCTGGATAATGAATGAAGGATTTTTATCAGAACTGCTGGGAGAAATATCGGTTTCCGGATATGAAGAGCCGGTTCAGGCGGCAGTAAAAAAGGAAATGCAGAGCTATGCCCATGAGGTGCGTGAGGATGATATGGGGAATGTAATCTGTGTGCTGAATCCTGAGAGCGGCGTACGAATTATGTTGTCCGCCCATGCGGATGAGATCGGGCTGATCGTGTCCAATATTACGGAAACAGGGAGGCTTCAAGCGATCCGGCGCGGCGGGATTGTGAATGAAACCTATCCTGGGCAGCAGGTATGCGTGCAGACAGCGGGCGGTAAGGTCTACGGCGTGGTAGAAGGAAGACGCGATCTATTTGAAAAGAAAGAATTAAAGGAGTCTGACCTATTAATCGATATCGGGGCGTCGACAAAAGAAGAGGCGCTTGCGAAGGTGGCGCTAGGCGATCCGATCGTTCGGGATACGAAACTTCGTAAGATGATGAATGGACGGTTTACCGCGCGTGCTTTAGACGACAGGCTGGGCGTATTTATTATCATGGAGGCGCTCAAAAGAGCGCGGGAGAAAGGATGCACCGCCGGAGTCTACGCGGTGTCGACAGTCGGAGAGGAGACGACCAAGACAGGGGCGTACTGGACAGGCTCTCGGATACAGCCGACGCTTGCGGTCGTGGTGGATGTGACCTACTGCAGCGACTATGAAGGTATGAATCCTGCAATGATGGGATGTGTGGAGCTTGGCAAAGGACCGGTGCTCTGCAACGGCCCTTATATTATGAAGAAGCTGAACCGCCGGATGAAGGAATGTGCAGAGCGCGCCGGAATTCCGGTGCAGATCGAGGCGGCGAGCGCCCTTACCTACACGGACGGCGACCGGATCCACTTCTCGGGACAAGGAATACCGGTGGTTCTTGTGTCGATTCCACTGCGGTATATGCATATGCCGGCGGAAGTCGCGGATGAGAAGGACGTGGAAGGCTGTATTGAGCTGATTGCGGAATTTTTGGCGTCTTATGAAAAAGATTAAACAGTTATGTCAAAAATGAAAGATAACAAGGTCATTCTCGGTAATGAGAATGACCTTGTTTTATAAACAGGCGGCCGGTCATAATCCATGAAACTGTGATTGACCACTCTTATCAGGAATGATATACTTTATCAAAATTATGATAACAAGGATAGGATTGGCAAAGCGGATATGAACTATGAATTATTATTGAATGAAATATTGAACATCGGGAAGGAGCTGCTGAAAAGCGGCGCGGAAATAGACCGGGTCGAGGACAGTATCTACAGGATGATCGAAAGCTACCAGGTAAAACAATGTAATGTATTTGCGATCCAAAGCAATATTCAGGTGACGGTCGAGCTGCCGGACGGTCGTTTTATCACGCAGATCAGGAGGGTACACCGGGTCGGGTATAATTATGAGCGTCTGGATCATCTGAACGATCTTTCGAGATAAATCAGCAGGAAAACGCCATATGAATATGAGATACGTGAAAAGTATGGGTAGGTAATGGAGCGAAAACATCATCC
>CAMNWW010000308.1 GCA_946566415.1 uncultured Lachnospiraceae bacterium
AAGATACTTCTGCCATATCTCGCGGTAAACGGCGTCCGAATCTTCCCTCTTCGCGATTCTTTTCACAATAGTAGGCGCAATGTCATAGTATTCCTCGATCACGTCCGCCCCGTCTTCCTGCCGCGCAAGATATCCGTCCCGGTAATTCCTCATCAGAGTCAGTTCCGCGCAGTCGTCCGCTTTCCCCAGGCTTTTGCATACCGCCGTAGTGATGTAGCAAAAGTGCGGCTTAAAACCCTACTGAATATCCTCGAATGTGGATTTGCTGATGTTCATCGGAAATTCATTGTCGTTCCAAAGCGCCACCATTTTGTCAACAATCTTCTCATAGACCTCCAAACGGCCGTAACGCAGCAAAGGAATAACGAACGCCACCATTCCTAAATTATACTGCATCAGAAGATTTTCTTTTTTTCTCTTCGAGTTCTCCTTAGCAAGAAGCGCATGCATCTTGCCCGGAAGATATCCGGCGATCTCGTCGATTGCCGCTTCGCCGCCTTCGGCGTCTTCACAGACCTCTGCGATTTCTGTAAAAAGCGGGTTAAATCTCTCGTATTGCTGCAAAAATGCGCCTTCATAATTCTTCTTATTGAACCCCTTGGAAAGCGGGACGATCAGTGTAAACAATTCCTCCAGCCCTTCTTCTATACTCTGCGTCATCTTAGGACCTCCCATTTTCCGGATCTACTCTTCCCAATTATGGTATACTTCCTGGACATCGTCGTCATCTTCCAAAAGATCCAATGTTTTCTGGATGTTTTTCACGTCTTCTTCATTCTCCAGCTTCACCCATGTCTGCGGGATCATCGTGATTTCCGCGCTTGCCATAGGAATATCAGCCTCTTCAAGCGCTAGACGCACTTCACTGAAATCATCCGGAGAAGTCAAAATTTCAAAGCTGTCCTCCTCCTCAGAAAAATCTTCCGCGCCTGCGTCCAAAGCCTGCATCATCAAATCATCCGCATCCAGCTCGCACTCTTCTTTGTCTATGATGATCTGCCCTTTTCGGTCAAACATAAAGGAGACGCACCCGGATGTTCCGATATTTCCTTTTCCTTTTGTAAACGCACTGCGGACATTAGAAGCCGTACGGTTCCGGTTGTCCGTAAGAGCATCCACAATAATTGCTGTTCCGTTAGGACCGTATCCCTCGTAAGTGATACGCTCGTAATTATTGGCGTCCCCGTCTCCGGCCGCTTTCTTGATGCTTCTGTCAATGTTGTCGTTCGGCATATTATTCGCTTTCGCCTTAGCGATCACATCTCGCAGCCTGCTGTTGTTCGCCGGGTCGGCCCCGCCGCCTTCTTTGACCGCTACCGCGATCTCACGTCCGATCTTTGTAAATATTTTTCCTTTGGCGGTATCATTCTTTTCCTTTTTATGCTTGATATTCGCAAACTTTGAATGTCCTGACATAACTTTTTCCTCTCTATGTATGATTCTTTTTATTTCCTCATGCATCAGCCGAGACAGCGTCCGGCTGTCTGTCTTATTCTAGCACTCTTTCACTTCACTGGCAAGATGCTAGTCCGCTTTTTTGACCTTGACCTTTCTGATCGTATTATTATCCACGGACAAGATCTGGAAGACGAACTTTTCAAACTGAACCGAACATTTTTCATCCTCCGACGGTATTCTGTCCAGACAGTCGATCAAATATCCGTTAAGGGTGTCGTAATCCTTTTCATCAAAATTAAGCCCCAGCAGTTCTTCCAAATCTTCGAGCTGCGTCATCCCGTCTACGATATATGTACCGTCCGCCTGTTTCACGATCAGTTCTTCTTCTTCATCGTACTCATCTTGGATATTCCCGACAATTTCTTCGATAATGTCCTCCATTGTCACAATTCCTGCCGTCTGACCGTATTCGTCGACAACCACGGCCATGTGCCTTTTTACTTCCTGCATCTTTTGGAACAGTTTATCTATGCTGCGCGTCTCCGGTATGAAGCTTACCGGACGGATATAACCTTTTAGCTGCTTTATCGGCACGTTGCGCAGGGATTCATTAAAATAACACTTCATGGCGTCCCGCAGATGGATCATTCCAATGATTGTATCAATATCTTCCTCATACACAGGATACCGGGAATGGTTCGTCTCCAATATGAAATTCAAAGCTTCAAAGAGCGTTGATTCTCCATCCAGCGCCACAATATTCTTGCGGTGGATCATGATATCCCTTGCTTCCGCGTCCATGTATCCGAAGATATTGCAAATCATCTTCATTTCTCTTTTGGCAAGTACCCCCTTTTGATATCCTTCTTCCACCTTGTCAATGATCTCCTCGGCAATCCGCTCCTGATCCTCATTGTCCGAAAATACTCTTCTCATTTTCTGCAGTAAACTGCCTTCATCTTCCATAATCTACAATAAATCTCCTTTACTATGTATGAAGCATCAGACTTACGCACAATGCCTCATCAATCTTCCTCATCAGTTCCCGGTCTACATGGCAGACCTGGTCTTTTAATCTCTGTTTGTCTATCGTCCGTATCTGTTCAAGAAGGACTACCGAATCCTTCACGATCTTATACCGCCTGGAGTCAATCTCTACATGGGTCGGCAGCTTCGCCTTGTTCATCCTGGAGGTAATCGCCGCACAGATCACTGTCGGACTGTGGCGGTTGCCTGTGTCGTTCTGGATGATGAGCACCGGACGTACCCCTCCTTGCTCCGATCCGACAACAGGACTTAAATCTGCATAATAAATATCTCCACGCCTAATCTGCAT
>CAMNWW010000309.1 GCA_946566415.1 uncultured Lachnospiraceae bacterium
ACCATTCCGGTTATGGCCTGTATGTACTGCCAGGATCGAAAGCAGGTCTTGCTACAAGAAAAAAAGGCAGGGAAAAAGGGCGGGGTATTTCTCACTTACACGGTTTTAGCTGTGATGGGAATCTCAGCCTGCATTGCTATGAACACCCTGCTGATGATGGCCGGTCTTCCTGATACAAGCGAAGAGTATCAGACCGTTTCCGCCGTGATGTATCAGTCTCCTCTCTGGGTTCAGCTTTTGGGTCTGGGCGTCCTGATTCCGGCAAAGGAGGAGCTGGTCTACCGGGCGGTGTTCTACCGTAGAATGCGGGAGAAGGTACCGGTCAAGGAATCAATACTTATCTCATCAGCCTTATTTGGTATCGGGCATGGTAATATCGTCCAGTTCTTTTTTGCCGCGGTTTTAGGCGCACTTCTTGCCGGGGTATACGAACTGTCGGCGTCTGTATACGTGCCGGTTTTTCTTCACAGTGTGATTAATCTGACTTCTTTGATCCTTACGTGGAATGGATGGTTTACCTGGATGATGGACGGAGCCTTCCGCGCCGCTTTGGCGACCACATTTTCTGCAGTTGTGGCGGCTGTGATGTTCGCGGTGATGAGAAAAATGGCTTGAATAGAAAAGAAAGAAAAGAGCAATAGAAAATAAAGGAGTTTGCCAGGCAGAATAAGATCCTGATAAACTCCTTTTTAAATGATTCTTTAAACGGTATTGTTAAACTATATCAACCCCAGATATGCCGCTGTCAGTTTCAGCGTATTTATTAATCCGGAGATATGTGTACGCTCCATCCCATGGGAAGCTTGTACGCCGGGACCGATCAGGGCGGCGCGGGTGTCATACCCTGCCTTCCACATAGCTCCTGCATCTGAACTATAGCGAGGATAGATGTCAGTCACAGCGTCGATGCCGTTTTCCTCAGACAGCTTCAGAAGACGGTTCGTCATCTCATAGTCGTATGGACCAAGGGAATCCTTTGCACAGATGGATACCTGTTCTTCCGTACAGGTAAGGTCAGAACCTACGCATCCCATGTCTACGACCAGAAGTTCTTTGATCCCTTCCGGTAAAGTCGCGCCGCCGTAGCCGATCTCTTCATGCGTAGAAAAGCATAGGTGGCTCTTTGTCTGCGGCTTGATATTATGGTCTTTCATTATCTTCAGCAAAGTAAGCAAAATGGCGGAACAAGCCTTATCGTCGATGAATCTGGACTTAAGGAAACCGCTTTCCGTATAAGTGGTCTTAGGATCATAACACACAAAATCTCCCGGGCGGATTCCCAGAGCCAGGACATCGTCTTTGCTATGTACCACTTCGTCGATGCGGACAGCGATATTTGCCTCGTCCCTCGGTCTGGTGTTGGCGTCCGGAAATACATGGACTGCCGGTGAAAGAGAGAGGATCGTTCCGGTGTAAATTTTACCGTTCCTGGTATGAATCCGGCAGTACTCGCCATCCAATGTGGGAAGGGCAGGCGCGCCGATCGGGGTGATCATGAGATGGCCCTCAGAAGTAATAGAACGAACCATAAGTCCAAGCGTATCAATATGGGCAGAAAGGGCAACGGACTCGTCATTGTTCTTGCCGTCCACAGTTACGATCACATTACCTATATTATTCTGATATGCGGTATACCCAAGTTCTCCGGCCATATTGCGGATATGTTCTGCGACTTCGGCTGTAAAACCGCTGGGACTGTCAATCGCAAACAGAGAACGGGCTGTCTGGATAAGAAACTCTTCGTATTGTGCAAAATCCATAAAAATACCTCCTAAAATTATAAATTTGTATTTCATGTTGCAATTCATAAATATATGTGTTATATTTAATGAACCAAGCTATTGTAAACAATCTACAATAAACAATGAAAAAAGTCAAGTCATACTAGAAAAAAAGAGGGAAAATTGATATGGCTTGCAGAGGGAATGAAAGGAGAGTAAAAGATGGGAACACTTATATCCAACACACAGGGGCTTCTGTTTGTTGTTCTGTTAATGGTAGCAGTTTCACTCTGGCTTCAAAAGTACAAAGTTTTCAAGTCACTTGGTCCGGTATTAACTGTAGTCGTCATCGGAATCGTTTTATCGAATGCGCGTATCGTACCGATCTCACATGAATTCTATGATTCAATATCTACATACTGCGTACAGGCGTCGATCTGTATCTGCCTTCTGAGTATGAATGTGACAGAGCTTAGGAAGCTGAACAGACAGCCGGTCATCGCCCTGGTATCTGCGATTGTTTCCGTATGTCTTGTGGCGATCGTACTTGGAATCATCTTTGCGCCGAAGATCACTGAAGGCTGGAAGGTCGCCGGCATGTTTGTAGGAACTTACACAGGCGGTACTCCAAACCTGACGGCGATTGCAACGGGTGTCGACTGTTCAAGAGAGACACTGGCCGCGGCGAACGCGGCGGACTATGTGGTTTCAACTCCGCTCATGGTAGCTATGTTTGCGGCTCCGGCTATTTTTAAAGCATCAAAACGCTGGAATAAATTATGGCCGTATTCTTTCACACCGAAGGAATTGGACGACGGCGAGACAGAGCCGCTTATGGCTGACAAGAAATGGGCGATTAAAGATATCGCATGGCTGCTCACGATCGGTTTCGGCGTTGCATGGGTTACGACAGAATTAGCTCAGATGATCTTCCCGGATACCTTCTGGAAAGCAGGAAGACTTCTTATGGTGACGACAGTAGCTATTTGTCTGGCACAGTTAAAGC
>CAMNWW010000310.1 GCA_946566415.1 uncultured Lachnospiraceae bacterium
TTATAGGTTTAATCAAATCTATATATATTTTTATTTGGACTTGGCGAAATAGAAGACATTACAAATTGATTCTTATATTATCTGTAATTTGTTTTCTAATTGGATTAAATAATCTATATTTTTTTGTAATTACATTGTTTCCAACACCTAACGATTTTGAAGGAACGATAGAAAAACTTTCATAAAACATGCTTGTAAAAGCATGTTTTAAAGTTTACCCATAATTAATTTCTTATCCAAAATTTTTGCTTTCACTCCAGCATTTCCTTTAATATTTCCATATGAGTATATAAAAGATAAAGTCGCTTGAGCATCACTGTTTTTCACCAACTTTACATTCTGAATACTCCCTCTTGTTGCTTTATAAAATGAACCATATACTTTCGTGAACCGGTTGCCGCTAATCTTTACACAAAAGCCAGCCGTCCATGAGTGCTTCTTTTTACCTGTTATTCTATATGTTCCATTCGCCACCCTGGCCTTCCCCGGCACTTCCTCCACTACAATCTCTGTCTCTTCCCCGTCTTCATCCACGATTTCAAAACTCTGTGTACCGCCCTCTTCCAGATCATACTCTGCCAGTTCCTGCATCTCGTTTTCCGTTCCGCCCTCATTGGCATCCTGCGCGTTTACTGCTGCTGCCGGAGCGACTGCCATCACTATACACAGTCCCAGACTCACGACGATTCGTTTCATTTCTTACGTTCTTTTTCTCATTCCCTTATCCTCCTTGCTGTCTTTATCACCGATGTATAAAGATTTTTCCTTTGTTCTCCCAATCAGTATAAGCCCGGTAGGTAAATGCGCAAGCAATCATTCGTTGCCCCCTGCCACGCCCGTATTTCCGCCATTCTCCTGCATGGGAGCAACGATTCGTTGCCCCCGTTTTAACCATGTTTTTATTGACAAATCCTTTTGCTGCTGGTATATTCTATATGTCATAGATGTTGATTAATCAACAATCACTCATTTTTAAGGAGCATTACTGATATGATAGACAGATTCGAAAACCTGACAAGCGGCATAACCCAAATCTATAAAAGCATCCAGAAAATCAAGCGCTGCCGGATGGATTCCCTTGGCTTAAAGGGAACTCATGTCATGTGTCTCCATTATCTGTCTGAATATCCAGGAGGACTGACCGCCGCTGACCTGTGCAGCAAATGTAAGGAGGACAAGGCAGGCATCTCAAGAATCTTATCCGACCTTGAAAAAGACGGGATGATTGCCTACGAACAGCAGGAAACTGCAAAAGATGCAAAGAAATATCGTGCGAAAGCATCTCTCACCGCAAAAGGCAGGCAATACGCGAAAAAGATGACGAATCTTATCGTACATGCCACCATAGCCGGCGGACAGGGCATCACCCCCGCAGAACGGGATACCTTCTACCGTATACTCTTTCAGATTGCCGATAATCTGAACCACGTCTGTCAGAATCTTGAAAAACAGACGGAAAAACCGTAAAGAAAGGATACTATCATGCACAAAATCAGGAAAATATATTGCAGAACTTTCCAGACTGCATTCAAAATCGCGCTTCCCTTCCTCCCCTACCGAACCCCGGAGATCATCGGGAGCGTCAAGGGAATCCCCGATATTTTAAAGAAGAGAAAATGCAGCGCCGTACTGATTATCACTGATGCCGGCATCCGAAAACTCGGACTTACAAAGCGGCTTCAAAAAGTACTGACCGACTACGACATTCCCTATTTTATCTACGACAAGACCGTCGCCAACCCGACCACCGTAAATGTAGCAGAGGCACTTTCCATCTATCAGGAAAACGGATGCGACGCTATCATCGGCTTCGGCGGAGGCTCCAGCATGGACTGCGCGAAAGCCGTAGGCGCAAGGGCCGCGAAGCCAAAACAGTCCCTCGCTAAGATGAAGGGCATATTAAAAGTCCGCAAAAAATTGCCTCTGCTCATGGCTATCCCCACCACCGCCGGGACCGGAAGCGAGACGACCCTTGCAGCGGTCATCACCGATGCAGAGACAAGGCATAAATACGCGATCAACGATTTCCCGCTGATCCCAAGGTACGCCGTGCTTGACCCCAAGGTGACCGTAAGCCTTCCGCCATCCATCACCGCCACCACCGGGATGGACGCTCTGACCCACGCAGTGGAAGCGTTCATCGGGAATTCCACCACCTACGGCACCAGGCAGAACGCTCTTTTAGCGGTGCGGCTTATCTTTGAAAATATCGATACGGCATACCGCGACGGGAAGAACATCGACGCCAGAAGGAATATGCTCCATGCCTCCTACTATGCAGGCTGCGCTTTTACCAAGTCCTATGTCGGATATGTCCATGCCGTCGCCCACTCCCTGGGCGGGGAATACAATGTCCCCCACGGTCTCGCCAACGCAGTGATCCTCCCGCTGGTCCTTGAATCCTACGGAGAATCCGTACACAAAAAGCTGCATAAACTGGCTGTCGCCGCCGGTATCTCAGATCCGGAGACACCCATCAGCGAATCAGCCGAAAGATTCATCCAGGCAATCAAGGAGATGAAAAAGCGCTTCGGCATCGGCGACCATATTCCGGAGATTAACGATGTGGATATCCCGAAGCTTGCCCATTACGCCGACAAAGAAGCGAACCCGCTCTATCCGGTGCCGGTGTTGATGGACAGCTCAGAGCTTGAAGGCTTCTACTACCGGCTTATGGATGATGTGCAAAAGGAAGATTCTGCCAACAAACAATAATCGTCA
>CAMNWW010000311.1 GCA_946566415.1 uncultured Lachnospiraceae bacterium
GTTGTTATGGAAAATGGCCGCGTTGCAGAAATCGGAACCCATGATGAGCTGATTCATAAAAAAGGCACATATTATGTTTTGTTCATGTCACAGTCACAGTGGTATGAAAATCAGAATGCTTAATAGGAACGTATAATATGAAGAAAATGTGCGAACTCTTTAAGGAAAGGGTGAGCAGAGGAATAGATTTCGGAAGGCTTAATCTGCTGGGAAGCATATGCGGAGAACTTCTTTCAAAACCGGGCTTTAACGAAGCCGGAGAGCAGTTATATAACCGCGTAAGCAGAGAGTTTTCGGAATGCATGAAGGAGAATAAGGCACCCACAGATGCGGTTTTAAGTTCGGCTATAGACGAGTATCTGGAGGTTTGCAAGGACAGCTCGAACCGGGACAAATGGTGCGAATATTCAAGGTATTTCAAAACCGAGGTGAAGGCTGATGAGTAGAATTCCTGTGTACATATCAGTGTGGGGAGGCGGTCAGGGTGGGCTTTGGCCCGAAGAAGGTACATAAGAAGAACAGGCGGCAGGGGTAGCCCTGCCATTTTTTGTGCGCAGGGGCGCGTGAGGAAGTTTGCTGCCAAGGCAGCACGCGCCCCGCGCGGCGAGCAGGGGAAAATCTTCCCTACTCGATTATAAGCCGTGATTAGGAATGCGCTCCGTGGGCATACTTACAGTATACATGGTAATTTATGGAAATTACCACTGTAAGGACATCTTGCACGGAACCGTTCCGTTGATCGCGGTTAGAAATCCAGAAGTGGCTGTGGAGGTTCCGGCGGGAGGTCTGAATGAAGATCACCTATGAATTTGTAACAGGGGAAATCTCCGAGGGTGAAGTGGACGAGTCCCTCGGAGGGATGCTGCTGGATTTAGACCGCTAGCAGTACAACAACGAACAGAAGGAGACCCGCCGCCATAAAGCCTTTCCGTCCTGTCCGGCACTTCGCGGTTACAATTCTGTGGTCATTTCTTTTACTTCTGTCGACAGGCATTTCCCTAAAAACATGGCCTTGCAGTCGGAAAAGCCAAACAGGTAGGCGAGCATCCCAAACCGGGATCAATAGCACAAGTGCTATGCGCGTTCTGCTCGTTGACGTAGTGGTCGATCAGCAGCTGGATTTCTTTTGATAAATTCATCCTGTCCAGTTCGCCGGAGTATACGTCAGACTTTCAGAGAATCGCCTGGTATTCCCCTTCACTGCTTACGATGCCATTCATGACTCCGTTCATGCGGGTGTCCATGAGCTGGTATAATGCATAATCTTTTCCCCTCCAATCCCTCCTGACCTGGTGTCGTATCTTACCTCTGGTTTTGGAGGATAGCAAGTGGAAAAATAAGTTATAAAAAAATTTCACAGTGTTCGTTATAGTGGAAAATAAAAAATGAAAATGCTATAATCAGATTGTTTGTAAAGACGAGATGGAATGTGGAAAAAATATATTTATGGAAACTAAAATGTTATATAGACCGTTGACGGCAACACCCTTCAAACATAATTCAGCTTATCAGGAAATAGAGCCCTGCAGGATGCTGCAGTCTTATGTCAGATGCTTTTGGGGCGGGCGTATGACGTCTGGTACAGAGACAGTTGAATCTTCTGGCATTGTAATCCCTGATACCTGCGTAGATATTATTTATCGAATGGACGATATGGGTAACATCATTATTTCTGATTTTGTGGGGATCAATGACAGGAGTTTTTTCATTCAGAGCAATCATAATGCCGAAAATAAGATGGAGGTGTTTGCGATCCGTTTCTATGCGTGGGGCGCATACGCTTTTTGCGAGGACTCATTTACCGGAACGGTTAATGGGAGATATGATGTCAGGGAAAGATTCGGCTGGCTGGACAGGGAATTGCGCAGCCGTCTGTCCGAGCCGGGGAATCTGGCAGATTGGATTCGATTAGCGGAAACATTGCTTTTGAAAAAACTGGAAACAGCGAGGGAGAACATGATAGTAGACAGGGTTATGCAAGATATTCTCCGGCATCAAGGCGGGTTGGAGATCAGCCAGTTGGCGAAAGAGAATCTTATCAGCAGCAGGCAGATGGAACGGCTGTTTCGTGAATATATCGGAATGACGCCCAAGAAACTGAGCAATCTGGTGCGCTACCAATGTTTATGGAGGGACATTGTAAGTCAGGGGCATTTTAACATGATGGATGCCGTTGATAAATACGGATATACGGATTTACCGCACTTGATACGTGAATTTGAACGCTATCATTCCATGAGTATCCGGAATGCAAGGGAAATAGCTTTCCGGTAAAAATAGAAGCTTCCACATTTTATGTGCGGTAACCCTCACAAAAGAGGAAATGGCTGTTGGAAGTGTAGGGATGTCGGAAATATACAATACAACCGTTCATGTATGCTGTATAATAGAAAAGATTAAGGTGTGTTTTTACCACTCAAACAAAAACGGAATACCGAATTTCAGGTTCCAAATTACTCAAAGGAGGCATTTACATGAACACAAATGAAACCATTTTAGCCCGTGCCGCTGAAATTATCGCCCAGCGCACCGTGCGTCAGGACAAGGACAGCTTCGGCACACTCATCACTATCGACCCGGACGGTTCTCCTGTACCTACGACTATCAGTCCCTCACGCAGCGAAGGAATACGCTGTCTTACTTTCTGTACAGGCCGGGGCGCGCCAAGCCCTGTACGCCTTGACCAGAACAACAAGGCTGCCGTGTGCCTGAATTCTC
>CAMNWW010000312.1 GCA_946566415.1 uncultured Lachnospiraceae bacterium
GAAAATTTAGGCATCTCTTCTATTTTATTAAATCCTATTTTCGACTCTGATAATCATGGTTATGATACCAGAGATTATAAAACGATCGACTGCCGTCTTGGTACAAATGAGGATTTTGCGGAAGTATGCCGTGATCTGCACAGCCACAATGTAAAAATCGTGCTCGACGGTGTTTTTAATCATGTAGGGAGAGGATTCTGGGCATTTAAGGATGTACAGGAGAAAAAATGGGATTCTCCGTATAAAGACTGGTTCTGCATCAATTTTGACGGCAATTCTTCCTATAATGATGGTTTCTGGTATGAAGGCTGGGAAGGACATTACGAGCTGGTGAAGCTGAACCTGGCGAATCCGGCTGTCGCAGACTATCTCCTGGAATGTGTCCGCGGCTGGGTTGAAGAATTTGACATCGACGGGCTGCGTCTGGATGTCGCGTACTGTCTGGACCGGAATTTTATGAAACGTCTCCGCAGTTTCTGTGAGACCTTGAAGCCTGATTTTGCACTCATTGGCGAGGTTTTATTCGGAGACTACAACCTGATTGTCAATGACGAAATGCTGCATAGCTGTACCAACTATGAGTGTTATAAGGGGCTTTACTCCAGCTTCAACAGTATGAACCTTTTTGAAATCGCACATTCTCTAAACCGCCAGTATGGACCGGAACAGTGGTGCCTGTACCGTGGAAAGCATCTGATGTCCTTTGTGGACAACCATGATGTGACCCGAATTGCAAGTATTCTGACTAACAAAAAACATCTGCCTCTGGCATACGGCCTGCTTCTCGGGATGCCCGGCGTACCATGCATCTACTATGGCAGCGAATGGGGCGAGGAGGGAAAGAAGGCTCCGGGAAATGATTATGCTCTTCGTCCTTGTTTTGAAGAGCCAAAGCCGAACGACCTGACAGAATGGATCAAAAAGCTTATTGAAGTACGCACTTCAAGCGATGCGCTGTGTAACGGCGGATATCACAATGTCGTAATCACAAATCATCAGCTTATTTTTGAACGCAAAAGCGATTCACAGCGAATACTGGTAGCCGTCAATGCCTCGGACTCTCCATTTACTGCAAACAGCAGCGAACTGGGCGGTTCCATGACAGACCTTCTCTCCGGTGAAACTTTTGAGCTAAATGGACAGATTAATCTGCCGCCTTACTCTGTATTGTACTTAAAGTAAGTCTTCTATGATGTAAAAGGGCATCCTGCCATTCCTTATTCAAAAAAGCAGGATGCCTTTTATTATATCTGTTTCTTCAATTCCTGGTAGATTCTTGCGATCGGAAGCCCTACAATATTATTATAGTCCCCCTCGATCTTCTCAACAAATACGGCAAATTCTCCCTGGATTCCATATGCTCCCGCTTTGTCCATCGGCTCGCCTCCTGCAATATACTTCTGAATCTCATCGTCCTCCATCGGCGAGACATGGACATTGCTGCATTCGCAGAATGTTTTCGCCGTCTCCTTACCATCTCTATGCTCCAGGAATGTCACCCCTGTATACACCTGGTGCGTACTTCCCTGCAGTAAGGAAAGCATGCGAAACGCGTCTTCCGAGTCTTTTGGCTTTCCCAGAATCTGATTCTGTACGGCGACCACCGTATCCGCACCGATCACAAGGATATTTTCCCCCTGATGCTCTGCCCGGTATCCTGCATATACATCCATGGCTTTCTGCCTGGAAAGTTCTACGACCACTTGATCCGGAATCTTTGAACTTACCTTCTCTTCACATGTGGAAGGGATAACCTGATGCCGAATTCCCGCCTGCGATAAAAGCTTAGTCCGCCTGGGCGATGCGGAGGCAAGAATGACTGTCATATCCTTTAATCTTTCAATCAACCGTCTGACCTCACTATCTGCTGATAATAACCTTTCTGAAATTCTTCTTCCCGCGCCTTACGACTTTTCCGTCGCCTTCAAACTCTTCCTTGGCAAATGCCGCGGCAATATCCGTCACTTTCTCGCCGTCTACTGCCGCTCCGCCCTGCTGTACGGCGCGCCTTGCCTCTGACCGCGACGTTACGAGGCCGCTCTTATGCAAAAGGGACAAAATGTCTATTTTTCCATCTGTGAAGTCTGCCTCCTCAAGCTCTGCCGTCGGCATATCTGCGGCATTTCCCGCGCTAAAAAGTTCACGCGCGCTTTTTTGTGCTTTTTCAGCCTCTTCCTCACCATGCACTAGTTTTGTCAGCTCATAAGCCAGAATCTCTTTTGCCGTGTTAAGCTTGGCGCCTTCCCATTTATCCATCTCGTCGATTTGTTCGATGGGAAGGAAGGTCAGCATGCGAAGGCATTTCAACACATCCGCGTCCGCTACATTTCTCCAGTACTGATAAAATTCAAACGGAGAGGTCTTCTTTGGGTCGAGCCATACTGCGCCGGACTGGGTTTTTCCCATCTTCTTCCCTTCAGAATTTAAAAGCAACGTAATCGTCATGGCGCTTGCATCCTTACCTAATTTTCTCCGGATCAGCTCTGTCCCGCCGAGCATGTTGCTCCATTGGTCGTCGCCGCCGAACTGCAGATTGCAGCCGTATTTCTGGTATAACATATAGAAGTCATAGCTCTGCATAATCATGTAGTTAAATTCCAGGAAGCTCAGCCCTTTTTCCATTCTCTGCTTGTAGCACTCTGCCGTAAGCATACGGTTAACGCTGAAATGCGCTCCCACTTCG
>CAMNWW010000313.1 GCA_946566415.1 uncultured Lachnospiraceae bacterium
CTTCGCTCTTTCAGGCTGATCTTTTTACCCGATGCCCTGAAAACCGCGACCGCGACCGTTACCACTCCCATTCCTCCGATCTGTATCAGCAGCAGGATGACCGCCTGGCCGAATACACTCCAATAGGACGCTGTATCACGTACAACCAACCCAGTCACACATACCGCCGACGTGGCTGTGAATAAAGCGTCCGTAAAAACCGCTCCCCTGCCGTCCTTTGTAGAGATCGGAAGCATAAGGAGAATACTGCCGATCAAGATCACGGCGGCAAACCCAAGAATAATGATCTGCGATGAAGTTAACCTTTTCTTGATTCCTCCCATTTCCATACCCTCCAACGTTTTCTTAGCTAAGATTATGGCATTTGAAATATGAAATGTGTATTAATGTAATGGCTCTGGCATTAAGATTTCATTAAAATAAAAATTGACTATCCTTTTTCTTTTTTCATTCGTTATACATAATAGAATGGTAAAATATTTTAGGCTTTCACCATGCGAAGATCATTAAGAAGGGAGGCTTTCATGGACGCTGATTTTCTTCTTATCCGAAAAATGAAAGGGGGCGATGAAAACGCTTCTAATATATTTATCCGTAAATATTACAAAGATATTTTGAACTACTGCTATTATCACTGTCATGACAAAGAATACGCAGAAGACCTGGCCCAGGAAACTTTTGTACGTTTCTTCACAAAACTATCTTCTTATCAACATAGAGGGAAGGCCAAAAATTACTTATACACTATCGCCGGAAATCTGTGCAGGGATCTCCTTAAAAAGAAACGGGAGATTCCCGTAGAAGAAAACGACCTAAGAGAAATGACGGACGACGCGGCATATCCGACGGAAGAAATCGTAAATAAACTTGCCGTTGAACAGGCGCTCTTGCAATTACCCAATGAACTGAGCGAAGTTATCATTCTCTATTATTTTCAAGATCAGAGGCTTTCAGAAATCGCCGATACGCTGCACATCAGCCTGTCCCTGGTAAAATATCGTATGAGACAAGCCAAAATTCAACTAGAACAACTGCTGAGAAAGGAGGCGTCCTATGAATCTGGAAGAACAGCTTATGAATTATAAAAAATTAATGCAGGTAAGACCACAGGAAGTAAAAATTGAGGAAACCGTCAAAAGGGCAGCGCAGGCCTTTTATGCAGCCGAGCAGGAGGAAATTTTGTCTTATCATGAATTTCTATGGATCCAGTTCAAAGGGGTCCGAAAAAGATGGTGGCTTCTGCAGGCGCTTTCTCTGTTTATCTTATGGACCGTCCTGTTTTCATCACCAAAGGAGTTCTACGCCCAAAGGAGTATGGGCATCATTGCGCCGCTGTTTGTCATCTTCATTATACCGGAACTCTGGAAAACAAAGTCGAACCAGTGCATAGAAATCGAGACTGCAGCCTACTATTCCATACGGCAGATCTATTCTGCGAGAATGCTGTTATTCGGAGTCGTAGATGTTGTGCTGATCACCGTCTTCTGCGGCGCCGCTTCCACCATGCTGTGCTTTGCTCTTACAGAACTTTTGATCCAGTTTCTTTTTCCGATGACTGTGACAGCCTGCATCTGTTTTAAAATTTTGTGCAGCAAACGTACCTCTGGCGAGGCGGCGGCTGTGATCTGGTCGGTCGCATGGAGCAGCCTTTGGATGCTGATCATTCTAAATGAAAGCATATATGAACAGATTGTCTTCCCTGTATGGGCCGTTCTGTTCGGACTTGCCCTTCTCCTTCTGGGCGCTACGATTTACCATACATGGAAAAACTGCAATAAATACTACGAGGTGATATTTGATGGAATTGATATTTGACAACATTACAAAAAAGTTCGGAGACTTTACTGCCGTAGACCGCCTGAATCTCACTATGTCGAACGGAGTATACGGTCTGCTCGGGGTAAATGGAGCCGGCAAAACCACCATGATGAGAATGCTTTGTACCCTTCTTAGGCCTACCAGTGGAATTATTACATGTAACGGTCAGGATATCTTTGAAATGGACGGCAAATACAGAAGATTCCTTGGTTATCTGCCGCAGGATTTCGGATTCTATCCGGAATTTACAGTACGAGATTATCTCCTCTATATTGCATCGATTAAAGGTATTCGTCCGGCCGTCGCCAAAAAGTGTGTAGAGGAGCTGATCGCCGGAGTCGGGCTTTCCAAAGCGGCAAATAAAAAGATGAAAAAACTGTCGGGCGGGATGAAACGCCGCGCCGGTATCGCCCAGGCAATGCTGAACGACCCGAAAATCCTTGTCCTTGACGAGCCAACCGCAGGGCTTGACCCAAATGAAAGGATCCGTTTCCGCAACCTGATCAGCGAGGCCGCTGAAAACCGTCTGGTCCTTTTATCGACACACATTGTATCGGATATCGAGTATATTGCAAATGAAATCTTATTGATGCGGGACGGGCAGATCGTCCATCAAGGAACCGACTCAGAGCTTATTGCGTCCATGCCGGAGACCGTATGGAAATGCCGCGTCGGTAAAGCGGATGTCCCGCAGCTTATAAAGAAATACAAGGTTTCTAACATAAAATCCGATGCGCACGGCGCTGAACTGCGGATCATTTCCCAAAAGAAACCTTTTCCGAACGCCAAGGAAGAGGAAGCTTCTCTTGAGGATGTTTTCTTATACTATTTTGGTGAAAAG
>CAMNWW010000314.1 GCA_946566415.1 uncultured Lachnospiraceae bacterium
GACAGAGAGGGGGCTTACCGAGGAGACGATTACAGCGTTCGGGCTTGGCTGTTCCAGCAAGTACTGCAATGATCTGTATCAATATCTGAAAGCAAAGGGTTACAGCGACGAGATGATCCGGCAGGCGGGTTTGGTGAATGTGGACGAGAAGAATGGTATCTACGACAAATTCTGGAACAGAGTCATGTTCCCGATCATGGACGTAAACAACCGGGTCATTGGATTTGGCGGACGGGTGATGGGTGATGCGAAGCCCAAATATTTAAATTCACCGGAGACGATGATTTTCGACAAAAGCAGGAACCTGTACGGACTTCACAGAGCGCGCAGCTCGCGGAAGCCATACTTTTTGATTTGCGAGGGGTATATGGATGTGATTTCGCTCCACCAGGCGGGATACACCAATGCGGTGGCATCCCTTGGGACGGCTCTGACAGCGGGTCATGCTTCTTTGATCAAGCGTTATGTGAACGAAGTATATTTAACTTACGACAGTGATGATGCCGGGACAAGGGCGGCCCTTCGGGCGGTTCCTATTTTAAAAGAGGCAGGTGTGACGGCGCGGGTGATCCGTATGGAACCCTATAAGGATCCGGATGAATTTATCAAGAACCGTGGAGCGCAGGCGTTCGAGGAACGGATTCACGGAGCCCAGAACGGATTTCTGTTCGGCCTTAAGATCCTGGAAGAGAATTATGATATGAAATCTCCGGAAGGGAAAACCAGTTTTCTCAGGGAAGCGGCAAGACGTCTTGCAGAATTTGATGAGGAAATTGAACGGAACAATTACATAGAGGCTGTGGCAGAACGATACGGCGCCGGCGTCTCGGAACTAAAAAAACTGGTGGTAAAGACAGCGGTACAGGCGGGGATGGCGTCCCCTGCGGCCAGGCCGCATAAGCCTGCGGGAAAGGAACGCCGCAAAGAGAATGGAGATATCAAGGCCCAGAAGATACTTCTCACATGGCTCATTGACCGTCCTGAGTTGTTCGGACAGGTGAGCAGGTATATTGGACCGGAGGATTTTACAACGGAGCTGTATCGGAAAGTGGCGGAACTTCTGTTTGAACAGTATGAGAAAGGAGAGGTAAATCCTGCCCGGATTATGAATTATTTTACGGAAGAGGAAGAGCATAGGGAGACGGCGTCCTTGTTCAATACAAGGATCGAGGAACTTTCGACAAAGCAGGAACAGGAAAAAGCAGTGAAAGAGATCTTGCTCAGGGTGAAGGACTACAGCATCCAGGAGACGGCGAGGAAGCTGGATCCGGCGGATATCCAGGGACTTCAGCAGCTCATGAATGCAAAGAAGGAGCTGCAGGACCTGCGTACACTGCATATTTCTATTAATTAAGGATAAAATATAAACAAGCAATGAGAGGAAGGACACTACATGGAAGAAAACGCAGCAAAATTTGGAGAAAAGCTGAAAAGCCTGGTTGCCATTGCAAAGAAAAAGAAGAATATCCTGGAACTTCAGGAGATCAATGAAGTATTCCACGATATGGAGATCGAGCCGGAGCAGATGGAAAAGGTGTTCGAGTTTTTGGAGGCAAGTAATATTGATGTGCTTCGTATCGGTGGAAGCGAAGACGACGCGGACGATGATGACCTGGATATGGAAATTGTCCTGAGCGATGAAGACGAGGTCGATATGGAGAAGATCGACTTGTCTGTTCCGGATGGGATCAGCATTGAAGATCCGGTCCGTATGTATCTGAAGGAGATCGGGAAAGTGCCGCTTCTATCTGCCCAACAAGAAATTGAGCTGGCCAAAAGGATGGCGGACGGAGATAAAGACGCGAAAAAGCGTTTGGCGGAGGCAAATCTGCGTCTGGTCGTTAGTATCGCCAAGCGGTACGTGGGGCGCGGGATGCTGTTTCTTGACCTGATTCAAGAAGGCAATCTGGGGCTTATTAAGGCTGTAGAGAAATTTGACTATCAAAAAGGCTTTAAATTCAGCACCTATGCGACATGGTGGATTCGACAGGCGATCACTCGCGCCATTGCCGACCAGGCCCGGACGATCCGTATTCCTGTCCATATGGTGGAGACGATCAATAAATTAATCCGTGTGTCCAGACAATTATTGCAGGAGTTAGGGCGGGAGCCTATGCCGGAGGAAATTGCGGAGGAATTGGACATGCCTGTGGAACGGGTGCGTGAGATTCTGAAAATTTCCCAGGAGCCGGTATCTTTGGAGACGCCCATCGGCGAAGAGGAAGACAGCCATCTGGGAGATTTTATTCAAGACGATAATGTTCCAGTACCCGCAGAGGCGGCGGCTCAAACTCTTCTAAAGGAACAGCTCGACGAGGTCCTCGATACCTTGACAGAGCGGGAACAGAAAGTACTTCGCCTTCGGTTTGGAATGAACGACGGGCGCGCGCGCACGTTGGAGGAAGTAGGCAAGGAATTTGACGTGACGAGGGAAAGGATCCGTCAGATCGAAGCAAAAGCGCTCCGTAAGCTCCGTCACCCGAGCCGCAGCAGAAAACTAAGGGATTATCTGGATTAAATCATGGTAGAATTATCAAAGAGAATGCAGGCGGTCGCGGATATGGTGACGCCGGGGAAGCGTCCGGCGGATGTGGGGACTGATCATGGTTATATCCCGATCTACCTGGTGCAGCGCGGCATCGTACCGTCTGC
>CAMNWW010000315.1 GCA_946566415.1 uncultured Lachnospiraceae bacterium
AGAAAATATATAATAATTACTGGATCTATCATACGGAAAGCATAGAAAATGCATATATGGATATAGATAGTCTGATACAAACAGGAAAACCGGCATGGTGAGAGGTGAAATAAAAGTATCGCCTGGGAACAGCGTAAGTTGTCAGAGATTGCCGATAAATTCACGGAGAAGAATGTGGGACTACAATTTGTCGAAGCATTCACGAACTCCGTTGAATTTGGAATAATCAGCCAAAGAGATTTTTGACCACGACATCGCAAAACTGGACAACTTGGGCGGGATTATATCGTGCGTGACGAGGACTTCGTATATAATCCACGTATCGCCTTCCGCACCCGTAGGCCCAATAAATTGCAACAAACCGGGCAGAACAGGCGTAATGTCGCCGCTTTACACGGTATTTTGTCCACACGATATTGATACTACTTACCTTGAATACTGCCTGCGAACCAAATTCGCAGATTACAGAAAGGCATGGTTATTTAAATGAGCGAACAAAAAAAAATAATTAATTTTACGGTTGTCTGTGTAAACGAATTTGCGCGAAAATATAATCTTAGTGCAAAGGAAGCCTTTCAGTATTTATTTCAATTTAAAGGGATTGAATTTATAAAAGAAAATTATGAAGTAGAACATACGTTGTCTTTTGATACAATATTAGAAGACATTGAAGTTTTGTGTAAAAGAAACGGGGGAATGCTATGATATTATACCATGGGAGTAATACTAAAATTGATAGTATAAATCTTGCAATGTGCAGACCTTATAAGGATTTTGGCACAGGATTTTATCTGACCGATTTGAAGGAACAGGCGACAGGAATGGCTATAAGGGTTTCACGAATTTACGGAGGCACGCCGATACTAAATGTTTTTGAAATACAGGATGATTTCAGAGGATTGCAGGAGATCAGTATAAAAGATTTTGGAGAGCAGACGACAGAAGAATGGGCAAGATTTGTGATGAACAATAGAAACCGTTTTTTTGATGATATAAAACATGAATTATGCAATCAGGATAACAAATATGATATTGTAATTGGACCCGTTGCAGATGATAATATGACGTTACTTTTTCGACAGTATGAAAATGAGATGATAGATTTTTCAACCTTAATGAAGGGTATGATATATAAAAGAACATCTTCTCAGTATTCATTCCATACTGAAAAAAGTATCAGGCTTTTACGAAAGGCGGGCAGTTAATATGAGCAAAGAAGAGCAGTTAATTGAATTTATAACGCAGGATATTATTGAGATGATTACAATTGATCAGGTTGTGGAATATGATGAAGCGATGAATAAGTTTTATCATTCTGAGGTATTTGAAAAACTGCAGGATAAAGAAACGGGATTATATATACAAAGTTCTGCGTATGTTTATGACCTTTTTAAGGATGAAATGAATTTTGGTCATATCGTCCAGGCTGAAATCTGAATGTTAATGGGGATTCCCAGTGGATTTACAGACCGGATCTGAAAACAGAAGAGGATCTGTATGCCTGGTATACGACCGGTTCCGGCAGGACTATCGATTGGCCAGTGCCGCCCCGAAGCCTCCTGACCCCGGGGCGCCTTTTACCGAGAAACTGTTTTGCAGAGTGCAGTGCGATACTGATTGTTCGATCAGCCGTCTCATGAAACGCATCAGCGTCTCTTCCACGGCGCCGACTCATCCGAAGCCTTGAAGTTATACACCGGCTTCATGATGTCGATGACGTCGACGGACTCGTGGATCACATCGATGATATCATCCAGGGATTTGTACGCCATGGGCGCCTCGTCCAGCGTCTTCTCGTTTACGGATGTCGTGTAAATGCCCTGCATGGCGGCGCGGTAAGTCTCCATATCCAGGGTTTCTTTTGCCTTTGACCTTGACATGATCCGCCCTGCGCCGTGGGGCGCGGAATAATTCCACTCGGGATTTCCTCTGCCCACCGCGATCACGGATCCGTCCCTCATGTTGATGGGGATCAGGACCTTCTCGCCCTCATGCGCGGCGATGGCGCCTTTTCTTAAGATCATTTCCTTTGTATCGATATAGTTGTGAATCGTGTGGAAGGCCTCCGTGCCGGTCATTTTGGTTCGGTCTAACAGGATTTCCGCCATCCTTTCCCGGTTACGCTTCGCAAATCGCTGGCAGATCTCCACGTCGTGAAGATAATCCTCAAGAAACGATCCGTACAGCCAGCAGATATCCTCCGGCACCAGGAGCGCCTGGGTCACAAAATGATGCTTCAGCTCCTTTAAGGCATCCTGGATTTCGGATTTTCGCCCGGCGGCTTTGTACGTGCGGATGATCTCGTCCCGCTGCCGGAAATAGTCCTCTTTTCCCATGTGAAGATCCACGGCCAGCTGCTGATAGATCTCCGCCACCTGCTTTCCGAGGTTACGGCTCCCGGAATGGATCACCAGGTAGTGCGTTCCGTCGGATGCCCGGTCGATCTCGATAAAGTGATTTCCGCCGCCCAGTGTCCCTAAGGAACGCTCCAGCCGCTTCGCATCCCGAAGAGACCGGTAACAGCGGAGTTCGGTGAGGTCAAACCGCTCCATCCGCCCCTCCCACACGTTCTTCCCGGAGGGAATATAGTGACAGGCCTCGTCTATTCTTTCAAAATCCAGGGCGGTGTCTGCGAGCTGTACCGTATA
>CAMNWW010000316.1 GCA_946566415.1 uncultured Lachnospiraceae bacterium
AACGACAGAAGAAGCGCAAGGCTAACTATTTTTTTCATGTACATCCTCCTCAACGGAATCGTTTCTTACGGTTTTAAGTACCCTTGCAGGCACACCTCCCACCACAGTATAAGGCGGAACATCCTTTATCACTACGGCTCCTGCCGCCACCACAGCCCATTTCCCAATCGAGATATTTTTTCCGAAGTCCGTGTAAAACGGTAGGAATAAGCGAACTGTATCATCAATCCTTTTTCCTGTGAGCCGTTCCATAAGCTCCCGCAGATGAAAGCATCTCCTTCTCCCATTCTCGCAGGGTGTGTACGCCGGTTTCATCTCCCAATTTTTCCAAACGGCAGATTTCTTCTTCCGTCAATGTGATCTGCGCCGCCTGCGCTGCCTCCTCGACCTGTTTTACTTTTGTCACGCCGATAATCGGAAGTGTCCCTTTGGAAATCGCCCATGCTGTCGCGACCTGGGCGGGACTTGCGTGAAAGCGTGTGCCAATCACGGACAATTCCTCGATCAGCGCGGATAGTTCCTTCAAATGTGGATTGTAAGCATCGCCGCGCCCGGTTCCTGCCGGGAAAGGATGCGCTTCATTATATCGTCCGGTAAGCGCCCCCTGCTCCAAGACCATATAGGCGAAAAAGGTAATACCGTTTTCCTTGCAATAGTCGAGGATGCCAGCCCGTTCCGAAGAACGATGCAGCAGACTGAAATGGTTCTGCACCGCAGAGATTTTTAATCCTTCTGCCGCAAGAATCTCATTTACCCGTTTTATCTCGGAGAGATTATGGTTAGAAACGCCAATCTTCTTAATCTGGCCGCTCTTAGCAAGGGGGATTAACTTCGGAGTCCAACGCTCCACATCCATAGGATTGTGAATCCAGTAAATATCCATGACATCTGTATGCAGGCGCGCCTTGCTCCCGTCCAGCATCTCCTGCATGGCCTCCGGGGAATCGCTGGCAATCTGTGGTGTAAACTTTGTGGAGATGATAACGTCCTCACGGTTACCATTTCTGATAAAATTGCCGAGAATACGCTCGGAGCTGCCTTCACCGTAGACAGCGGCAGTATCCCACAGGTTCAGACCACATTCCATTGCTTTCTCAAAAACCGGCTGCAAATCAGCCTCCGCAAGATGATTTCCAAACACCTGATCCCCTCCGGCAGCGCCAGCACCCCAAGACCAGGCTCCTAATGCGATTTTCGGTATTGTTGTATTCATTGTATCGTCCTCCGTTCTTATTTTAGGTTTTCTTTGAAGAATTGATTTAGCTTATCAAAGGAAATCTTCTCCATATCATCATACAAAGAAACATGATCGGCCTCTGGTATAATCAGCAGCTCTTTCGGTTCCGAAATGTTTGTCATAAGCGGAAAGTTCCAGAAAGCCACCGGCATAGTAGCCGTCCATGAAGATGGACTCATTATAAAACCGTCGCAACCGAATATCAAATACATATAAAGAATAGTTTTACATACTTGAAATGTATGAGAGTTTTTGATACAATAGGAGACATCTATCCAAAAGGAGGCCGCAAATTTGGATATTCGGGTATTGCAATATTTTCTCGCCGTAGCCCGGGAAGAAAGTATTACAAAAGCTGCAAAAGCCCTGCAAATGACGCAGCCGCCGCTTTCCAGACAACTGAAAGATTTAGAAGAAGAAGTTGGAAAACAGCTGCTCATCCGGGGGAGCAAAAAGGTCACACTAACCGAGGACGGGATGCTGCTGCGTAAACGAGCAGAAGAAATGATTGACCTTATGGAAAAAACAAAGGCGGAACTTAGCAGCTCTAACGAAAATATCAACGGAGAAATATATATCGGTGGCGGCGAAACCAATGCGATTTCTTTTTTTGCACAGGCAGCCGCAACATTGCAGAAGGAACACCCGCTGATTCATTACCACATTTACAGCGGCGATGCCGGTATCGTAACAGAAAAAATAGATAAAGGGCTGATTGATTTCGGTTTATTGATCGGCCCCTTTGATGTGACAAAATACGATTACATGAGACTTCCTATAACCGACACATGGGGCGTATTGATGCGAAAAGACAGCCCGCTGGCTGAAAAGGAATCTGTCTGCGCGGAGGATTTGTGGGACAAGCCTCTGATCTTATCCCATCAGGCATCCATCAGCAGTGAAATGATTTCGTGGCTGAAAAAAGACGTCAGCAAGCTCAATGTTGTTATGACTTATGACCTGATTTATAATGCTTCTCATTTTGTAAGGAAAGGACTCGGTTATGTGATTGCATTAGATAAACTCATCAATACCACCAGCGACAGCGAGCTTTGTTTCAGACCGTTATACCCGCGTATGGAAGCCGAATTGTGTATTGTCTGGAAAAAGTATCAAGTTTTTTCAAGAGCTTCCAATGAATTTTTGAGCCAGCTAAAAAGAGAGTGGGGAGCAGAGCAATAATTTTTGTGTCTGGCAAGCAATGCATCTTTACGTAAAAGCACCCATACACAGAAATTTCGTAAACGAATTTCTGCATAATGCTTGTTGGTGACATGTCCCCAAACCCCTGAGATCATTACCATGGGCAATAGCTGCGCGTTCCGTTGGAACACTGAAAAAGTTATTTGGCCAGAAACGCGCAGCTTCTGGAACATACCTTCGTAATCGATCC
>CAMNWW010000317.1 GCA_946566415.1 uncultured Lachnospiraceae bacterium
TGAAACTGTAAATCACGCCCTGAATCAGCGGCAGGGTGTTGAAACAGAAGAACAAAGCCATAATCGGGATCGTAATTAATAGAAATGTCTTCTTTCTATTGGTCATTCCTGCTTTATCCATGTCTTAATTTCCCCCTTCTTCTATTCTCCCGGATGTTCAGCCTGATATGCTTCTACCTTCCGGATAATGTCACGATTATAACGAACCCAGTCTTTATCAAATTTAGCGAGGAAAGCGTCTACATCCCCCTTCATGAGGAATGTCTGAATCTGTGCGTCTACAGACATCTCAGAAGGATAGTAATGATCCTGGTAATCCGCCATTCTTCCTTCATCAATATACTTCTTCATACCGTCCAGCATAGGCGGCAGCTTAAAATTACCTTCTTTGCAAGGCACGGCGTTCTGATTGTCCAAATATTCCTGAATACTCTCATCTTCCAAAAGGAAACTCAGGACTTCGTACGCCGCTTCCTTTTCCGGACAGTCCGCCATTACACAGAACTGAAGGTCAATACCGGAATTAAGTACATTGTCTGCTTCGTTGTCGTTGACCGGAAATACGAAAGAATCAATATCCATATCCGGATTTACCGACTGAATCTGCGGTACGGCATAACTTCCAATTGGATACATGGCAGATTCGCCGTTCGCAAATGCGGTGCACGCCCCATTATAGTCGTATGCAAACGGGTCGTCCGGACCGTAGGGCAGAATCTCCAGTATCTTCTCCGCCACTTCGCGGTATTCCTCTGTAAACGTAGTCTCCCCCCTGTTTACCTGACGGCATACGTCTGAATCCGCCAAGCCTACGCACATCGCATTCCACGGCGCGAGGGTCGTCCAGATCTCCCTGAATCCAAAATAAAACGGGTTGATTCCTTCTGACTGAATCTCATCACAGAGTTTCAGAAGCTCATCCCAGGTCTCCGGAATCTCCCATCCGTGCTCTTTAAACATTCCTCTGTTATACAGGATTCCCGCTGCGTTCGCCACGTACGGTACAGCGTAAATTCCCTCCTCCGGCACATACTCCAGATCCTTGTCGATATCCTTATATGCCTGTTTGATATCGTTAAGCCCCTCAAAATCTGAAATATCCATCAGCATATCTGAATCAATAAATGAAGAGAAATTTACATCCCCGCCGATCCCGATAATATCCGGCGCATCCTCACGGATGAATCTTGTCTTAAGGATGGTCATGGCGTCGTTCGGTGATTCGATCGTTAAATGAATATTGTCATGAGTTGAATTGAACTTTTCTTCGATCGCCTCAAAAGCATCGACGGCTTCCGGCTTGTACTGTACAAGTTCAATCTCAATTTTACCGCTGTTCTCATTATTTCCACATGCGGTCAGTGTCACTGCAGCCAGCATTGCCCCGATCAAAAGCAGGCTGACGGCTTTTTTACCTTTCCTTTGCATCTTAAGCTTGCTCCTTTCAGATAATTTTGAACACACGATTTCCTTCGCTGAAAATATTATAACATCCCTTAATACAACGAAAAATATCACTATTATTCCAGTTTTATACCAAAATGCTATTTTAAATTATATAACTTGAAGTTACATAGCATTTTGGTATATACTATTATTAAAATTGAAATGCCTATTCAGCAATGAGGAGGAAAGAAGTAAAAATGAGCGATCTTTTGTTTTCTGTTTTTCCAAATGAGCAATTTGTTGACCTAGGGCTATACCAATACGGCTGGGAGCAGTGTGAGCCTTCACATCTTTATGGTCCCGCCGCCAGAAATCATTTTCTTTTTCATTACATCATTTCCGGAACCGGACGCCTCATGGCCGACGATTCTAAGGGCCACACCCAGACCTATCAGGTCCGAAGCGGTCAGGGCTTTATGCTTTTCCCCGGACAGATTTCAACTTATATTGCCGACAGGGATCTTCCCTGGGAGTATACGTGGCTTGAGTTCGACGGACTCCGTGTAAAAGAGATGCTTGAGATTGCCGGGCTTACAATGGATTCCCCCATCTATCACGCCAACTCCAAAGAACTGCGCCTGAATATGATGGACGAAATGCTGTATATTGCACAGCATTCCAAAGAGTCGCCTTTTCATCTGATCGGACACCTTTATCTGTTTCTGGATTACATGACCCGCTCCGCGGCGTCTATGAAACTGAGACAAGGCGGACGTCTCCGTGACTTTTATGTGAAAGAAGCGTTGAATTTTATTGAACAGAACTTCCAGAATGAAATCAGCGTGGAAGACATCGCCGCTTCATGCGGCCTGAACCGAAGTTATTTTGGAAAGATTTTTCGTGACGCGGTAGGCAAATCCCCGCAGGAATTTCTGATGAACTACCGTATGCTGAAAGCCGCGGAACTGTTAAAGCTGACACAGTTTAACATTGGGGATATCGGAAACGCGGTCGGTTATTCTAACCAGCTCCACTTTTCCAGAGCATTCAAGAATATCTATGGCATCTCGCCCAGACAGTGGAGAAGCGAGAACCGTATGATGCCGGTTCACGGGCCGTCGTAAAAGCGAACACATCTGAAAGGGAGCCTGTTCACTAATGAACAGGCTCCCTTTCCATATTATTATAGAGGGTATGTAAACGTCATATTGAATGAATCTCATCACCGAATAGGCG
>CAMNWW010000318.1 GCA_946566415.1 uncultured Lachnospiraceae bacterium
CATGTCCGCCTGCAACCTTCCCGCCGTCCAATACAACCGGAACTTTATCTCCCTCTTTTACGTTCGGCGCCCCAGTCACAATTTGGATCGTCTCTGTCCCGACATTTACCTGGCAGATAATCAGTTTATCCGCGTCCGGATGTTTCTCGATCTTCTCGATCTGCCCGATTACGATTTTATCCAGATCCGCGTCCAGCTTTTCATAGCCTTCAACTTTGGTTCCGAACAACGTCATGGCATCTGTATACTCCTGTGCCGTCACATCCAAATCCGGGACGTATGCTTTTATCCATGATAATGAAGTATTCATTTTTCTTCCCCCCTTCTAGAATTGCTGCAAAAACCGAATATCATTTTCGTAAAGCAGCCGCATGTCGTCAATTTCATATTTCAAAAGCGCGATTCGCTCCAATCCTACGCCGAATGCAAAACCGGTATATTCCTCCGGATCGATACCGCACATTTCCAGCACATGCGGATGTACCATACCGCATCCAAGAATCTCAATCCACCCGGAGCCTTTGCAGAAACGGCATCCCTTGCCGCCGCATTTGAAACAGGATACATCCATCTCGGCGCTTGGCTCGGTAAACGGGAAATGATGCGGACGGAATTTGGTCTTTGTCTCTTCTCCGAACAATTCCTTTGCAAATATTTCCAGAGTCCCTTTTAAGTCTGCAAATGATATCTTCTTATCGATGACAAGCCCTTCGATCTGATGGAAAGACGGTGAATGGGTCGCGTCCACCTCATCGGAACGGAACACCCGCCCCGGCGCAATCATACGGATCGGAAGCTTTCCCTGTTCCATGACACGCGCCTGGACAGGAGATGTCTGAGTTCTGAGCACGATTTCCTTATTAATATAGAAGGTATCCTGCTCATCCTTCGCCGGATGGTCCGCCGGAATATTTAGCTTTTCAAAATTGTACAGGTCGTACTCTATCTCCGGACCTTCCACCACTTCATAACCCATACCGACAAAAATCCTCTCGACCTCTTCCAGGGCGATCGTATTCGGATGGCGGTGTCCTACCCGGTTCTTTTTGGATGGAAGCGTCACATCAATGACTTCCTGTTTCAGCTTTTCCTCACGGATCGCAGCCTCCATCTTTGTTTTTGTCTCATCCAGCAGAGCCTCTATCGCCGCCCGGGTTTCATTAACTAACTGTCCCACTTTCGGACGCTCCTGGGGCGCTACATCCTTCATCCCCTTAAGTACAGCGGTAAGTTCTCCCTTCTTTCCGAGAAACTTTACCCGTACATCATTCAACTTCTCCGGCACATCAGATGCCTCGATCTGCCGGATGGCCTCCTGCCGGATGCTTTCAAGTTTTTCTCTCATAATATCCTCCTTCTTTATGACTGTAAATACATTTTAAATTGCAATGATAAATAACATTTATAAGAACATTTTCCTATGCGCAAAGTGCGCATCCTCGCGGAGCGTTTTTATTTCATAGGACACAATTTCCCATGAAATAAAAATAACTCCGTCCTGTATAAAGGGACGAAGTTACCGCGGTACCACCCTGTTTCCTGCGAAAAGCAGGCGCTCAAAACTGCGTAACGTGCAGAAATACGTCGCTTCCTACTCTCCTGATCCCTGATCTTAAGATTTCAAAAGCACAGCTCTCGCGTGAAATTCGGTTCCTGCCTGAACCAAAGGGAACTTTCAGCCGGGGATTCCCTCTCTCTGCTGGAAAACAGTATCTACTTGCGCGGTCAAAGCCTTTTTCTATTCTTTCTTCTGTTCTGTTATATTATACTATAAGAATCCATGATGTCAAGCAATTTAGGAATTTATAATCTTTTGAAAAGGTTTCTGGTACTGACGGCGATCACAAGTGATACGACGCCCGAAAACAGAACAACAGCATATTCAAATCCTTTACAAACTTCAAACAGGACGCCGTACAATGTGTTGCCCAGCGGCTGCGCGCACATAGAAATGGTGAGAATTACAGCTATCACCTTTCCGATCAGATTTTGCGGTGTTTCTGTCTGAATAAAGGACAGCATCTGCACGGTAAATATCGTTGAAAATACCATAATCACAAAACAGCAAGCGGTGGTAACGATATAGTTTATCATTCCGGAGGAAAACAGCATCAGCGCCGCGCCCATAGGAAATGTACATAAGGAAGCAGCAGTCAGCAGGCTTCCTGCTTTTTGGACCGCCAGCTTATCTGCGAAAAGCCCTGCACAAATACCCCCGGAAAGTCCTCCCGCCGCCAACGCTCCTTGTGCAAAACCATAAAGACGGTTCGCCTGCCCTGCTCCCAGATCTAATACTTCTGTTATCAGATACGGCAGTGCGACAACGATCATTGCTGACAGAAATAAATTGATTCCGCAAACTACAAGAAGAACCTTTCCGATAACAGGTCTTTCCCTTTGGATAAAACGGACGCTTTTTACAAAATCTTCTCCGGCTGTCTTCAATATTCCGCCGCTTAAAGCTTGTTTCCGAAAAGGGATTTTAATAAATATCTCCATCACTGCCGACAGGGTAAAGCATACCGTACAGACCCATAATACCGGCGCCAGCCCATATGCACTGTATAATATACCGCCGAGCACAGGACCCATCAAGGATGAAAAAGAGCTTATT
>CAMNWW010000319.1 GCA_946566415.1 uncultured Lachnospiraceae bacterium
CAAATATGCTCTTCGACCGGGCGGTCAAATCCAAAAACAACTCATATGCACTTCTTACCGCTTCATACAGCGCCTCGCTGAATGCCGGAATAATAAACTCTCCCAGCCTGCCCAATGTGATCATTTGCTGAACGCCACCGGAGCCGCCTCGCCTGGACTGTAACGCCCCATATTTCCCCATCAGAAACAGCGCCAGAAAGTGATTCGCCTTTAGCTCCGGTGACAATGGCTTAATGACCGCAACGTCTCGATTCATATTGCAGGGTAGCAAGTCGTTTGTCGCTACGGCCACCGATCCCAGCGTCCCTTTAATGGAAATCAGAATATCCTCTGCCCTGACGCTGGCGCGCGCATTGCGTTTGTCTACCGCCACACTGACATAACGCACTTTTGTAAGATCAACAAAACCCTTTTTTATGTTTTCCGCCGTGAGATACCGCACTCCGTTATCCAGGTATTCAACCGAGCCGTGTTCTCCGTCAGTCACTTTATATCGTTCTTTTAATGCAAAATGTCTCCTTTTTTGCAGCTGCTCCATTTCATAAATATATTCTTTCGCATAATATTCAGCATCCAGCCGCTTCGTAGGATCCAATTCACTTAATAGAACTTCACAACATTCATGCCCATCCATCAATTCTTTATACTTAACTTCATCAAAGGAATCCATACATGGGCTCATGGAAAAAAACTCAGACCCTCCTTCTTTGCAAATTCGGCAAAGGCTTCCGCAATCCCATCCTGACTGTACATATGATTGGGATTCGGATTGTCAAGATCCGGATCATGATTAAAAAGATCATGTTTGACAAAAATATGTCCATGCGTATCTTTCACCCGTTCCGTTCTTTCCGTCACCTCTTCTGCCACAAGATAATATTTCTGAATCCGTTTATCCAGTGCCTCATATTCTTCCAGTGAGATTAGCGGATTTCTATTTTGGCCGATAACCGGCATCTCTTTGTAAAGCACCGCATCCTCATCTGACAATGCAAGAAATTCTTTCATCGACAATTCCGGAGGATACTTGCCGGAATCTGATTTTCTTTTCCATACAAACTTACTGTTCTTCAGAATCCATTTCCGGTGTGAATCTAATTGCCCATACTTTGCAATAAATAAGTCCTTGATAAAATCTTCGGAACCGTTTTCCGCCACATGACTTTCTACCTTCTTCGATTCCATTATTTTCTTCTTATAATCGCCCTTTTTGTCCGTTGCGGCATATTCCTTCTCTGTAATCCGCTGTCCGTCGGATTTTCTGATATAGACCTCTTCCGTGATATACTGATAACTCGTCCATGTCACATAGGTTTCCGTTACATAGATCTTATCTCCCGAATTATCTTTGCTCGGTTCCTGCATCGTGGCAAAGAAAATAGGATAATCAATTTTACCGTTTTCATCAGGCTGCGGCTTCGGGCAGATGTCAGGAAATTCATCATTAGCCTTCGTCCATTTTTGAACAAAAAGAACACTTGTCTTGGTTCCCGTATGGGGCTTAAACACATTGGCATGCAGGCCAACAACGGCAAGAATCCGACATCTTTCTGAGATATAATCCCGGATTATCTTATCCCCGGAATTATTAAAGCGGCCCTGGGGAAGAACAACCGCCATACGCCCGCCCGGTTTCAAAAACTTCAGATTCCTTTCGATGAAAAGAATGTCTCTGCCGATCTTATTCTGCAATTTGCCGTTCGCGTTATAGCCCAGATCATAATATTCAATCTGCTCCCTGTTATCCAGATCACCGGCAAAAGGCGGATTTGCCATAAGAACATCGAAGGAAAACGCGCCATACTTATCCTTATCCTTTTTTGCACCCGGCTTAACGCTCAAATTCTCAAGCCGTCTAAACCCTTCGTTGTATTTCGCAGTCCATTTCCTGTCACTGATATAAGCCTTCGTCCAGTTCGGATAGTCAAGAGAATTCAGTTCCAGTACATTTGTGTGTCCATCCCCGGCTATAATATTCAACATCCTGCCTACGCGGACGCTTTTCTCACTAAAATCAATTCCAAATACATTATTCCGTACATAGGCAAGTTCTGCCTGCGTTCTTTTTCTGGTTGTAAAAAGATTGAAAGCCGCAGGATTAAGCTGTTTCCAGACATGAAAAATCGTATGCATGGGAAAACCGCAGCTCCCCGCCGCAGTATCGACCATCTTCTCATGCGGTTTTGGATTCAGCATTTTGACACACATATCTATCACATATCTCGGTGTAAAATACTGTCCCATTCCTTCCTTTTGATTCTGATTGACCAGATGCTCAAAGGCGTCGTCCACAACCTCAAGGTTGGAATTGAAGAGCTTGACATCCTGCAGCTCCTTCACACATGATTTGACAGTTGCTTTCTGCATGTCAAGTACGGCATCGTCCGCAAAGACACCCGGCCACATCGTCTTAGCCTCGTTGAATAACCCGGACAGCCTGTTAAAGATGTCATCCGGCGAATCGTTATCCTTCGCCCGAAACATCATCACACGGAATCCCGTATCGTCTATTTCCTTTAACTCCTTATGATTTCTGTTTCTCTCAAAGGCAATCGTATCGGCATCATCACTGGAAAGCACTTCATCATACAGCTTGATAAAGATCAGCTT
>CAMNWW010000320.1 GCA_946566415.1 uncultured Lachnospiraceae bacterium
AAATGTTTACTTTTATCGCGGAATTTAAGGGCGAGATTCCGGGCGCATGTGCCAAAGACTGTGGGAATTATCTGGATATGAATCTTCCGATGGCAAATTATCATGCCAGGAAATATCTCCGCGAGGTTTTGGATAATATAAGTGACGAACGGCTGATCTATCCGGATTAACAGCCGTTTTGGATCAGAAAAAGAGGGACGCCGCACCCGGTTATCCCTCTTTTTCCGTTATAATAAGATCCATTGTCACATCTGTTTTTTCCGCTTCTATTTCCGGCACGATCTGCATAGAGTAAGAAAGGGCGATACGAAAGATGTCAGGATATTTTGCAAAATATCTGTCATAATATCCTCCTCCATACCCAATCCGATTCCCTCTCCGGTCAAAAGCGACGCCTGGCACGACGGCCAGGATACGAGGCTTTCTTCCTCGTAAAACTTCAAGCGGAGCACATCCTTTGCGGGGTTCTTTGATTCCCCATCTTCCGTCCGCGAGATCGCTTAAGGAATGAATCTGATAAAACTCCATCTGTCTTTTTTCGACTCTGGGAACATAAACCGCTTTGCCCAGACGCCATGCATCCTCCAGCAAAGCTTTTGTCATGACCTCTCCTCTGAAATCCATATAGGCCAAAAGGATATCGCTATCCTGGTAAGAAGTATGCCGCATAACCTTGTCTATGATTATCCGGCTTTTTTTACTGCGCTCCTCTTCTGAAAGTGCATCTCTTGCAGCAAGGATCCGGGTTCTAATTTCCTTTTTTTCGTCCATATTTTTCACCCAGATTGGTGATACTCCCATCTTTCTCCTGGATAGAAATCTGATCCAGTTGTCCACGCAGGTTTTGCTTGAACGCCTCCACATATTCACGGCGCAGGATTTGCTGCTCCTTTTTTTCAGCTTCGGTCAGCCCTTCCGCTTTTGATTTGCGGTAAAGCTCATTGATCCTCGCAATCGCTTTTTCATCCATAAGTTTCTCCTTCTCGGTTTCTCCTGTGCCAGGTGCGTCAGCTTGAATAATTTTCAAGGAATCCATAAAGCTTTTGTGTTCCTTCCAATATTTTGCCCGACTGAATCTCCTCTTTTAAATTTTCCGGCAGGTCTTCCACCAGAATATTCGTATATTCAAATACTGTCTTGCGGTCATATTTGTAAACGACCACATAACCGTTGAGTTCTGCAAGATAGTAGATATCCTCTTTCTTCGCGTCGCCCTGGGTGCTCACCGTATCTTCTTTTTGTTGTAATTTGATTTTTTCCAACGTTCCTTTTTTTACCTTCTCCGCTTTTATGGCTTGAAGCCGCTCTTCATACTTATATTCTGCGCTGTATGCAAAAGACAGCGCCGCGATAATGATCAGTACAACAACTGCTAAACCGATACCATATTTCTTTTCCATAAGGACAACTCCTTTTTCTATACAGTATCGGCCGATAAAAGCTTATTTATACAAATTTTAATAATTGTCGTTCAATAAATTAAATTTTCTGCATACGCCGACAAGAGTAGCTCCCTTCGGCATAGAGAGAAGCTCATCCTCCGAAAGTCCGCCCAGCTTGAGGATGCTTACCGCGTAGATAATAACGGCAACAATCAGAGCCGCCAGCGTTGCGATCCTTCCGCCGATAAAGATATCGAGCGCAAACTGTACCAGAAAAGCGGAAACTCCCATAAATGCCGAAGCAATACAAGGAACTACAAACGTCCTCTGCTGTTCCTGTACATAACCCACTGCTTCACGGATATCGTGCGCATTCATAATACACATGCACAGTGAGAATATGATCTTACTTACAATGATGGCATAAATTCCCCATTTGAACATGACCAGCATGATAAAGAGGGAAACTATGTGCAGGACTAAAGAAACGGTTGCATTTTTCACCGGTTTCATCATCTGGTTGATTCCCTGCAGAACCGCGTTTGTAATCGTGGAGAGGGAATAGAATATCAGGGAAACGGCGCCGACCCGCAGCATGACGCCCTGCATCGAATTATCCACATTCGGCCAGATGAAATCCATGAGCGGCTGCCCAAGTGCAAAGAATCCGACGGCGCTGGGTACGGCGATCAGCATTGTGTATCGAACCGCCATATAAATGCGGTTATGCACCAGACGGCGTTCTTTGCTTGCAACCGCCCGCACCAACCCCGGTATCATGGACGCTCCCAATGCATTTGCGACAGCTAAGGGAACGTTGAACAGCGTGTAATACTGGCCCAGCCTTCCGAGAAGTGTAACGCACTCATTCTCGGAAAATCCCTGTGCGCCCATAATCTTATTGAACATAGCGCTGTCAATGACATTGCTGGCATTATACACTGCAGTACTTAAAATAACCGGTGCAATCGTTATGAGAAGCAGGACAAAAAGTTTCCGGTAACCGTCCCGCCTGCGCGTCTTGTCAGCGCGCATCTGGCGACGCAGGACTCTCCTGTAAGCAAAATAACTGATAACCAGGAACAAAAAGCCGATCAACGCCCCTGCCACCGTTCCAAGAGTGCCGCCTGCGGCAGAGTACGCCGCTCCTAGCAGTTCATCTCCTTGCTCTTTTGCCGCCGTCTCTCCGTATCCCAAAAGGATCTGTGCACCGACAATACTCA
>CAMNWW010000321.1 GCA_946566415.1 uncultured Lachnospiraceae bacterium
AACTTTCATAACCGCACTCCTTTTCTTTCTTAGTAATCATATTATAACCTGTTTTTGTCAATGATTCTGTGACATTGTCACAAAGCAAAAAATTCCTCCCAAAGATTTCTCTCCAGGAGGACTTCATCCTATTCTTTCCCGTTAAAACAATATGTGCAGAGTTTGCACGGCTCAATCCCGATAGATGCCAAAAGATCATCCAGCCTGTGATACCGAAGTGTAGTAAAATTCTGCTGCTTCCGGATATCCTCGATCATCTGCGCGTATTTGCAGCTACAGGGATCTGCATACTCATTCAATACTTCCTGCGGACAGTTATCCCCTTCCCGCTCTTTGATGGTACGCCTTGTGATCAGTTCCATCTCCGACTTGGACCGCGAGAAATTCAGATACTTGCACCCGTACAAAAGAGGCGGACATGCCGGGCGCACATGTACTTCTTTGGCTCCGCTGTTGTATAAAAATTCTGTTGTCTCACGAAGCTGTGTCCCCCGCACGATCGAGTCATCGATCAAAAGAAGCTTCTTGTTCTCGATCAATGCCTGTACAGGAATCAGCTTCATGCGGGCGATCAGATTCCTCTGGCTCTGGTTCGTAGGCATAAAGGAACGGGGCCATGTGGGCGTATATTTTATAAACGGTCTCGCATAGGGGATGCCGGATTCATTAGCATAACCAATGGCGTGGGCGATACCGGAATCCGGAACACCGGCCACGATATCCGGGTGTACGGAGTCTCCGTCACGCTTTGCCAGCATACTCCCGCACTTGTAGCGCATCTCTTCTACATTGACTCCCTCGTAGGAAGAGGTTGGATACCCGTAGTATACCCAGAGGAACGAGCAGATCCGCATCTCATCTCTGGCCGGACTTACGGTCTTTACTTCCTCCGGCGTGATAAATGCAATCTCTGACGGTCCAAGCTCCTTGTAATCCGTATATCCCAGATTGATATACGCATGGCTTTCAAAAGAAACGCAGAAAGCGCCGTCTTTTCTCCCAACCACAAGAGGGGTCCTTCCGTATCGGTCACGCGCAGCATATATCCCATCTTTCGTCAGCACAAGCAGTGTCATAGAACCGTCTACAATCTCCTGCACGTACTGGATTCCCTCAACGATCGTCTCCTTCTCGCAGATCAGCGCTGCAATTAGTTCCGTCACATTCACCTGACCATTCGTCATCTCCTGAAAATGAGAATGCGCACGATAATAAAGCTGGCTCAGCAGCTTATCATAATTATTCACCTTCCCCACCGTCGTAATGGCAAAGCTCCCAAGCTTCGAACAGATCAACAGCGGCTGCGGCTCAAAGTCGGAAATACAGCCGATGCCGAGATTCCCCTTCATCTCACCTACATCGCGGTCGAACTTGGTACGGAACGGTGAATTCTGAATATTGTGTATCGCACGGTTAAATCCCTCTTCACCATACGTCGCCATACCTCCGCGCCTTGTCCCGAGATGTGAATGGTAATCCACTCCGTAAAACAGCTCCAACACACAATCCTCTTTCGACGCTACACCGAAAAATCCTCCCATATTGCTCCTCCTTATTTATCCTTATAAATGTATCTGCCATTGATGCTCATATATTTTCTATTGCTCCACGATTGTATCACAACCACAGCCGCCCTGTCTATATGGTATTTTGTTTATCCTAGCAGCTCTTTAAGCTTCTGGTTCACAAGCCCTGGGTTCGCCTTTCCCTTCATCGCCTTCATCGTCTGACCCACAAGGGCTCCGAGAGCCTTCTCCTTCCCGCCCCGGTAATCTGACACGGCCTGCGGATTATCCGCAATTACCTTTTCAAGCACTGCATTAAGCTCCCCTTCATCATTCACGATCTTAAGTCCATGCTCCGCCACATAGCTTTCCGGCTCTACATCCTCTGTAAACATTTTTTCAAATACTTCTTTTGCCACAGAGCTGTTGATCGTCCCCGCTTCGGTTAAAGCAACCAGCTTCGCAAGATTCTCCGGTGAAAACTTGATCTCCTCCGGCTCCATTCCCCGTTCTTTTAGCAGGCGCAAGGTTTCCACCATCAGCCAGTTTGCCACTTTTTTCGGCTTCCCGCAAAGGGATGCTGCCCGTTCAAATAACTCTGCCGTGTATATAGAAGCCGTGATGATCTGCGCGTCATATTCCGAAAGGCCGAATTCCTTCTGATATCTTCGAAGCTTCTCATCCCGAAGCTCAGGCTGTCTTGCCTTTATCCTTTCCACCCACGCATCATCGATAACTATCGGCACAAGATCCGGCTCGGGAAAATACCGGTAATCCTTCGCATCCTCCTTGGAACGCATAGCGTAGGAGTATTCTTTATTATCATCCCACCGCCTTGTCTCCTGGACGACAGGTTTCCCCGCCTCGATAAGCTCAATCTGGCGCTGCCGTTCTCCTTCTATGGCACGCGCGATGGCTTTAAAGGAGTTAAGGTTCTTCATCTCCGTCCTTGTGCCAAACTTTTCGCTTCCTAATTCACGAACAGAGAGATTCACATCCGCCCGCATAGAGCCTTCCTGAAGCTTACAGTCTGACGCCCCAAGATACTGGATAATGACGCG